>JBOHFY010000363.1:0-9085 GCA_050699895.1 Pseudonocardiaceae bacterium | reverse complement strand
GCGCCAGACGATGCCATCCGGCTCAGGCGCGGTTGTCATGGTCCTCTCCATCCGGATCGAGCCTGGTTGCCAGAGCGGCAATCAGCTCCCTCGATTGTCCCTCGCTCAGTGCGGTATCCGCCAGCGCCGCCAGAATGCACCGGTAGGCCTGGATTTCCACCGGCCGCTCCAGGAACAGGCTGGAGGTCTCACTTTCCAAGTAGACCACCGGTTTGAACTCGGTGAACTCCATCAGCCAGAACGCCCCGGTCATCGCCGCGTGCGCACCGAGCGCGAAGGGCACCACCCGCAGGGTCACATACGAGCGCGTCGACATCCGCACCAGGTGGTGCAGCTGCTCGGCCATCACCGCGGGCCCGCCCACCGGGGTGCGCAGCGCGCACTCGTGCAGGTAGAAGGTGAAGGCGGCCGGGCGCTCCCGGCTGAACAGGGTCTGGCGGGCCAGCCGGGCGGCCATCCGGTCCTCCACCTCACCGGGTGGCACGTTGACGATGCGGCTGATCGCCGCGCGGGCGTACTCGCCGGTCTGCAGCAGGCCGGGCACACCGGTCACCTCGACGGCGCTGATCGCGACCGCCTTGTTCTCGTGCTCGATCAGCGTCCGCAGCTGCTTGGGCATCCGGGACCCGTGCTGCTGGAACCAGCCCGGGGTGTCCTGCTCGCGGCACAGCGCCAGCAGCCGCTCGCGCTCCGGGCCGGTGGCCCGGCACACCCCGAGGAACGCCGCGACGTCCACCTCGGTGATGCCGCGTTTCCCGGTCAGCAGCATGGACACCATGCTCGGTGATACACCAAGCATCTTGGCGGTCTCCTTGCCGCTCAACCCGGCGGACTCCATGGCCTTGCGCAGGCCCTCACCCAGCTCCCGACTGCGGATCGTCGGCTCGCGATGTGGCATAGTCTCACCCCCCGGCCCGAGATCATAAGACACACCAGCGCGAAATTCAATTTCCCTGGCCTAATTTACCAGTGGTAAATGTATTGTATGACCATGGGTGAACCGGTTGCCTGATGTCAGCGAGGCGACGGACCTCGCCTGACCCCGGGGAGGCACCCGATGAGCACACCCATCCCCTTGCTGGCCGACGCGCTCGACCTGCTGGGCTACGACCTCCTGGCCCACCTGGACGAGGCGGACAACGTGGCTGACCAGCGCGGAAGGTGGTCCGACGAGGACATGACGACGGCGCGCGAGCTGATCGGCGATCTGGTGCTCATCATCCGCAGGCTACTGACCGAGCACCAGCTGCAGCCCAGCGGTGACTGCACAGGGTGCGCGGCGACGTGGCCCTGCCCGGTGGTGGTCAGCATTCACGCCGTCGTGAAAGACCCAGAACGCCAGTTCGTCGCGCTCGTCCTGCGCTCCCACGAGGACGGGTGACCCGGGGAGCCGGCGGCTCACCCCGAGATGGTTCTGATAACTGTTATCAGTAGTCTCGTGGCTTCCCGGCTCACCCCGCAGTGCTCTGGAGGACGTGTGAAGATCGCGCTGGTTGGCAAGGGCGGCAGCGGTAAGACCACGCTGGCCGCGTTGCTCGTGCGTCGCCTGGTGGCCGCCGGTCGCCCGGTGCTGGCGCTGGACGCCGACATCAATCAGCACCTGGCCGTCGCGCTGGGCGCGACGGAGGCCGACGCGGCAGCGCTGCCGACCCTGGCCGCGCACCTACCGTTGATCAAAGACTACCTGCGGGGCGGTAACCCGCGGATCACCTCGGCCGAGGTGATGGTCAAGACCACCCCGCCGGGTGCGGGTTCCCGATTGCTCCGCGTCGTGGAACGCAACCCGATCTACGACGCGTGCGTGCGCGAGGTCGACGGGGCGCGCCTGGCGGTGACCGGCCCGTTCGCCGAGGGTGACCTGGGGGTGGCCTGCTACCACTCCAAGGTCGGGGCGGTGGAACTGCTGCTCAACCATCTCGTCGACGACGCGCGGGAGTACGTGGTGGTGGACATGACCGCCGGCGCCGACTCCGTCGCCTCTGGGCTGTTCACCCGCTTCGACGTGACGTTCCTGGTCTGCGAGCCCACCCTGCGCAGCGTCGGGGTGTATCGCCAGTACCGCGGCTACGCGCGCGAGTTCGGGGTGCGGATCGCGGTCGTGGGCAACAAGGTCTCCGACGCCGACGACGCCGCGTTCCTGCGCGACCAGATCGGCGCCGACCTGGTCGGCTGGGTGGGTCGCTCCGCGCATGTCCGCGCCGCCGAACGCGGCGAGATCCGCCCGATCGGCGCGCTGGAGCCGGCCAACGTCGCCACGCTGGACGCGATGCGCGACGTGGTGGACGGCACCGGCAAGGACTGGGAAACCTACCAGCGCCAGGCCGTCGAGTTCCACCTGCGCAACGCCGCCGCCTGGGCCAACAACCGCACCGGGTGCGATCTGGCCGATCAGATTGACCCGGACTTCGTCCACGGTCCTGAGGCGCTCGGTCGGTCGGAGGAGCTGCCGGTTACCACTCCCTGACCCCACACTGTCGCCCCAGAAAAAGCGTCTGCCCCGGCGTGGTGACGTATCTGCGCGGGCGGCCCGCAGCTCTTGTGAGGTATGTGGAAGAAGAGGGTGAGCGAGTCGCCGGGGGCGCACGACCCGCCGTTCGTTCCTGGTTCGGTGTGGTGGATCGATGTGTCGAGCACCGATCCGGCGGGAAGCCGGAATTTTTATGCCGGGCTGTTCGGCTGGAGCTACCAGCTCGACTCGGTCCCCCGTCGTAGGCAGTACACCACCGCGTTGCTCAAGGGCCGGCCGGTGGCGGGCCTGGTGGGTATGCCGGTGCCGGTGGGGCGACAGGCGGCCTGGACGGTGTACCTGGCCAGCACCAACATCGAGTACACCGCCCAGGTGTTCACCCGGTGGGGCGGGCGGGTGCTGGAGCGGCCGGTGGATGTGCCCGGGCGGGGCAGGGTGTTCACCGGGGTCGACCCGACCGGAGTGGTGACCGGTTCCTGGCAGCCCGCAGGGCGGTGGATGATGCACACTACCGGCCCCGGGTCGCTGTTCTGGACGGAGTTGAATACCTGGGACGGTCCCGCGGCTGACGAGTTCTTCGCGAAGATGTTCGGCTATTCTCAGCGGCAGATCGGTGACGGCACATCAGTGGACTACACCATCTGGTCCCGTGATGGGAACACGATGCTGGGCAGGCTCCAGCTGAACGATGACTGGGCGTGTCCTGATGACACCGGTGCGCACTGGCTGCCGCATTTCGCGGTGGACCCGAGAACCGGCACCGACGCCGCGGTGGATCGAGTCCTTGAGCTGGGCGGGTGGGTGGACGTTGATTCCTACGACAGCGAGTGGGGCCGAATCGCACGGGTCGCCGACCCCTCTGGGGCCGCCTTCGCGCTGATCGACCCCACTCAGCGGCTCGAACCAGCCACCGACCTTCCGGCGGGCTCAGCCAGGGTGGATGACCCCTACGACGACTGACCATGGCCCACGCCCCCGTGCTTGGGCTATGTCGTTGTTTTTGTTGCCTGCGGTACCTGCCGGGTGGCCGCTTGATCGTCTAGTGAGCGGTCTTTGGTTTCTGGCATGAAGTAGTAGACCAGCGAGCCGGCCAGGCAGACCGTGCTGACGTAGGCGCCCAGCAGCAGGGGATGACCGGAGTTGGCGAAGTGCAGCGTCAGTAGCGGCGCGCTGCCGCCGAACACGACCGCCGCTACGGAGTAGGGGAAGGAGATCCCCGCCGCGCGTACCCGGGTGGGGAACAGTTCGGCCTTCGCCACCGGCGCGGCGGCCATCCCGAAGCTGAGCAGGACCGCGCCGCCGACCTGGGCGATGACGAAACCGGCGGTTCCGGCACGCAACGCGAGCAGCAGCGGGTAGACCGCCACACCCAGACCAATCCCGAAGATCAACAATATTGGTCTGCGCCCATGGCGGTCGGCCAGGTGGCCGATCAGCGGGATCAGCGGAAGCGTGATCACTAGCGCCACGGCGTTGATGGTCTGAGCGGTGGCCAGATCAATGCCGACGCTGGCATGCGCGTAGCTGGGCAGGAATTTCAGCCACACGTAGTAGGCCGTGATTCCGGCCATGGACAATCCGACCACCCGCAGCGACGCCTTCGGGTGGTCGCGCAGCACCTCCCACACCGGGTGAGCGGCCTGCCCGCCGACGTTCTTGATGTGCTCGAACGACGGGGTGTCCGCCATCCGGTAGCGCAGTACCGCGCAGGCTAGGCACAGGATGGTACCGAGGGCGAACGGCAGTCGCCATACCCACGCGTGCAAGGGCCCGCTGGGCACGGTGTTCTCCAGCAGCGCCACGACCGCTGACCCCAGTAGGACGCCAGCGATCACGGTGACCTGCTGGAGGCTGCCGACGAACGCTCGCCGCCGGGCGGGGGCGAACTCGATCAGGTAGGCGGCGGAGAGGCCGAACTCACCGCCGCTGGAGATCCCTTCCAGCAGGCGGGCCACCACCAGCAGCGCGGGAGCGGCGAGGCCGATGCGCGAGTAGCCGGGCACGACGGTGACGATCAGGCTCGAGACCGCCATCAGGAGAATGGACAGGCACAGTGAGTCGCGCCGTCCCGCGCGGTCACCGTAGGCGCCGAAGAGGTACGCGCCCACCGGTTTGGTGAGGAAACCGGTCGCGTAGGTGGCCAGGGTCAGCAGCAGCGCGACACTGGGTGTGTGTCGAGGAAAGAACTGGTGGGCGAACAACGGCGCGAGGTAGGAGAAGGTAGCCCCGCCGAAGTTCTCGGCGAGGTTCCCGGCGGAACCAGCGAGGATGGCCCAGCGGGACGACCGGGGCAGGTCCCGCATCGCGCGAGCTCCCGATCCACGCCCCCCAGACATCCCCCGTGGGCTGATCAACCGGGGGCGAGCGATCGCACGGCGGCCAGGGCCGCGTCGACGTCGGCCGGTGAGTTCACCAGACCCGGTGCCAGCCGGGCGAAAGACCTCGCGTAGGGCGAGGTGGAGGCCACGACGCGCCGTTGCAGCAAGCGGGCCACGGCGGCGCCGGGAGTCATCGAGTCCACCTCGAAGGCGACGAGTCCCGAAGACAATCCTGGGCTGCGCGGCGTGTGCAGCCGGATGTGTTTCATGGCGGCCAGACCGTCCTTGCACTGGGTGTTGAGCTGGTGAATGCGCTCGGCCACCCGCGCGCGGCCGAGCTGGCGGTGGAACGCGAACGCGGCCGGCAACGCCCACACGTGCTCGAATGCGTGGAATCCCCCGGGCGTGACCCACGCGGCGCGCGTCGGCCCCTCCGGGGGCGTGTCCCGCATCCAGGCCAGGGACAGCTCGGGCTGGAAAGCGGGGATCGTGGGCTGGATATCAGCCCAGCGTCCCGCACGCCCCCAGACGATGCCCGTGCCGCGCGGTCCCAGGATCCACTTATGCGTGCCCGCGGCGAAAAAATCGAGCCCGATGGTGGCGACCGCCTCGTCTTCCACACCGAACCCGTGCACACCGTCGGCCACCAGCAGCACACGATCGCCCTCGGATCGACTCGCGTTGTGCTCGGCCAGCGCGGCGGCGATCGCGCGCAGCGGAAGCTTCACACCCGTGCCCGAGTGCACCCAGGTGACTCCCACCACGCGGGTCTGCGGCCGCAGCGCGCGGCGCAGGCGATCAACGATCTCGTCCTCGGTCGCGGCCGCCGGCTCGTCGTAGAGCGCGATCTTGCGCACAGTCGCTCCGGCGCGACCGGCGGCCAGGCGGATGGACTCATGGTGGGAGTAGTGGTCGTGCGTGGTGGTGAGCACCTCCTGCCCAGCGCGCAACGGCAGGCCGTGATAAATCAACGCCAACCCCATAGTGGTGCTGCCCGTGAGTGCCACCTCCTCGGGACGCCCCTCCAGATACTCGGCGGCCGCCGCCGCCACCGTGGCCGGCATGGTGGACTGGCCATGCACGGCCAAAAAGGGATCCCGGTCGATGGTCTTTCGGTGCCGTTCGATCTCATCCCGCACGCCGCGTGGATGGGAAGCGAGGAAGAAACTGCTCATATGAACATAATCGGGCGCGAGATCGAACTGCGCCCGCACCCATTCCCAGTCCGGCACCACCCCGACGGGAGCCGCACCGGGAACCTGTGCGGTACCAGCGGTACCCGGCAACGAACACGCGGTCAACGCAGCCGTCCCGCCGACAAGAAATCCGCGACGATCCATTGTTCCCCCTCCTCACAGAACTAGAGTAGACGGCGCGGCCACAGGCGTCCGGTAAGCACCAGCCCGGGCTAACACCGTGCTGGTGAGATCTATCACGTAAACACCCCTTGAGCGCCTGGCGCCAGGAGCGCAGCGCAGGCGTCGAGCCCAACAAGGTACCTACCTCACCGCTGTCAGCCAGTCACCACGTTACTCCACACTGGTTACCACCAGCGGGTTCTTGCGCTCGAGCGTTTTCGTTGGTTCCATGAACGAACGTGAGCAACGGGGGTCACGAATGCGAGCCCGGACGCGGTCGTGCAGCCGATGGTGACGACTGAGGATGCCCGCTGGCTTGCCGGCTACCTGCGGAAGATGGTGTCGACCCGACCCGCGGCCTGGGCCGGCAGCGATATGACCTTGTCCCAGCTGATCGCGCTGCACATCATCAGCGCGAAGGCTCCGATGACGCTGATCGCGCTATCCGAGGCCTTAGGTACCCGACCACCAGCCACCTGCGCGATGGTCGATCGGCTCGCGCGGGCCGGGCTGGTCTGCCGCACCCCGGACCCCAGCGACCTGCGGCGGGTCCTGCTGGCCGTCACCAGTACCGCGGCACAGATGATCGGCAAGATCGACCCCGACACCGCCCGACGCCTGCAGGCGGTGCTGACCACCATGGGCTCAGCCGCTCAGCGCGTCCTCACTGAGGTCCTCAAGGACACCGCGCGGCGCCTGTCCCGCTAGCCTGCCGAGTGAGTACGCGCCCATGCGGCACTATCGGGGGGGTGAACGCAGCGCCGCATTCCGCCACTGTCCCTGATGTCTTGTTCGACGACCCGAGCGCGGAAGCCCGCTGGCGGGCCCGGTTCACCGCACCCCGGGTCAGCCTGCCGCAGTGGGCCCGAGACGCCCCAGACCGCTGCCTGTACCTCTCCAACGCGTCGGGCACCTGGGAGGTCTATGCGTGGGACCGCGCCACGGGGACACACCGGCAGGTCACCGACCGGCCGCACGGCACCCACATCGCCACCATCACGCCCGACGGTGCGCAGGTGTGGTGGTTCGCCGACACCGACGGTGACGAGTTCGGCGGCTGGGTGAGCGAGCCGTTCGGTGGGCGGCCCGCTGACGAGGCACCCCAGCCGGCCGTGCCGGGCACCGCGCCCGGCTACCCCGCCGGGCTGGCGCTGGGCCGGCGCTCCGCCGCGGTCGGCGCCTCCACCGACGAGGGCACCACAGTGTGGATCACGAAGGAGGGTGCCTCCGAGGTCGTCTACCGCAGCGAGCACGACGCCGGGGTGGGCGCCCTGTCCCGCGACGAGCGGCTGCTCGCGATCATGCATTCCGAGCACGGCGATTCCCGACACCCCGCGATCCGGGTGCTCCACGCTGGTGGGGACAGCGCGGGCGTCCCGCTCGCCGAGAAGTGGGACGGTCCCGGCAAGGGCTTGGAAGTACTCAGCTTCGCCCCCCGGGAAGGCGATCCCCGCCTGCTGGCCGTCCACGAACGCCACGGCCGCCAAGAACTGCTGATCTGGGACGTCGCGGCGAACACCGAGACCGAAATCGCGCTGGAGTTGCCCGGCGAGCTGACCGCTGACTGGTATCCCGACGGCGCCGCGCTGCTCGTCGCACACCAGCACGCGGCCCGCTCCACACTGCACCGATACCAGCTGGACACCGGCGAGTTGACCGCGCTGCGGATCCCCCTGGGCACGGTCGGTGGCGCGGCGGTCCGGCCGGATGGCACCGTCGAGTACGCCTGGTCCTGCGCCGCCCAGCCGCCCAGCATCCGCGCGCTGCACCCCGATGGCACCGACCGTGCGCTGCTGCGACCTCAGGGCGAGCCGGCGCCCGGCTCACAACCACTGGTCGACCAGTTCGTGCCGAGCCCGCACGGAGCCGTGCACGCCCTGCTCGCTACCCCAGACGGCGCCCCAGAAGGCCCGCTACCCACCGTGTTCCTGCTGCACGGCGGGCCGCATGCGGCCGACGAGGACCGCTTTTGCGCGGACCGGGCGCTCTGGCTGGACGCGGGCTTCGCCGTCGTGCACGTCAACTACCGCGGCTCGACCGGCTACGGCTGCACCTGGCGGGACGCGATCGAGGGCCGGCCCGGGCTGACCGAGCTGGAGGACCTCGCTGCTGTGCACGACTGGGCGGTGGCCAGCGGGTTCGCTCACCCGGCCGGGTGTGTGGTGGAGGGCTGGTCATGGGGCGGCTACCTGGTCCTGCTCGCCCTGGGGACCCAGCCGCAGCGCTGGGCAGCCGGGGTGGCCGGGGTCCCGGTGGCTGACTTCGCCGCCGCCTACGCCGACGAGATGGAGCCACTGCGGGCCTTTGACCGCGCACTGTTCGGCGGCTCGCCCGAGGAACTGCCCGAGCTGTTCCGGATGTCGTCCCCGATCAGCTACGCAGCCGAGGTGCGCGCTCCGGTGCTGCTCCTGGCTGGGGAGAACGATCCGCGCTGCCCGATCCGTCAGATCGACAACTACCTCGCCCGGCTTACCGAGCTGGGCAAGCCCTACCGGTGCTACCACTACGAGGCGGGGCACGGGTCGCTGGTGGTGGCGGAGAACCTCCGGCACGCCGCCGTCGAGGTGGCGTTTGTCCGCGAGGTGCTCAGTGGACTTTACTCTTGGTCAACGTAGCGGTAACCCCCGCAGCGGAAGCTGGGCCAGGAGGTGGTCAGCGTGACTTTGTGGCGGCTGCACGTCGACGTGGCCGATCAACCCGGCCGGCTTGGCGCGCTCGCCGCGGCGATCGGAGGCTGCCGGGCCAACATCGTCTCTCTGCACGTGATCGGCGAACCGGCCCAAGACGGTGCAGTGACAGACGAGCTGCTGGTCAAGGTACCGCCGCAGCTGCCGGTGCCGGCGTTGGTGGAAGCCGTCGAGGCTGCCGGGTTCCGCGTCACCGTGGTCGTGCAGGCCGACGCGCAGGCGCTGGCCGATCAGGTGAGCACCGCGCTGGCACTG
>JBOHFY010000362.1:0-10005 GCA_050699895.1 Pseudonocardiaceae bacterium | reverse complement strand
CCCCAGTGGTGGGAGTCGAGCCACCGGCTGCCGTCCAGGCTGAACACGGTGGCGCGCAAGGTGAGCTTGCCGTTGGGCTCGGTGCTGGCGTAGCCCGCGATGGGCGAGTTGCAGTGGCCTTGCAGGGCGTGCAGCATGGCGCGCTCGGCGGTGGCGTACCGGTCGGTTTCGGCGTCGTTGAGCCGGGAGCTCAGCGCATGGACGTCGGTATCGGTGGCGCGGCACTGCAACGCG
This sequence comes from Pseudonocardiaceae bacterium, assembly GCA_050699895.1. Taxonomy (GTDB): domain Bacteria; phylum Actinomycetota; class Actinomycetes; order Mycobacteriales; family Pseudonocardiaceae. The sequence goes on along the minus strand of JBOHFY010000362.1, from coordinate 9,771 downwards.
ATGATGCCCGCGCCGATCGCCGGGCACATCGTCTGCAGCGGCAGGATCTCGGTGATCCGCTCAGCCTCGTTCACCCGGTGCAGGCCGGCCACGGCGGCCACGATCGCGTCGAAGTGGCCCTCGTCCAGCCGCATCAGGCGAGTGTTGACGTTGCCCCGCAACGGCTTGATCATCACGTGCGGGTAGTGCAGACGGAGCTGGGCGGCGCGGCGCACCGCGCTGGTGCCGACGACGGCACCAGCGGGCAGTTGCGTTAGCGGGTCACCGGTGCGGGAGATCACGGCGTCGTGGATGTTTTCCCGGGGCAGGTAGGCGGCGAAGGTCAGCCCTTCCGGCACGGGAACCTCGCCGGGGATGTCTTTGAGGCAGTGCACCGCGAGATCGACCGAGCCGTCGAGCAGGTTGCGGTCGATTTCACGGACGAACGCGCCCATGCCGCCGAGCTTCGCGAGGTCCCCCATCCACTGGTCGCCACTGGTAGTGATCTTGACCAGCTCAGTGGTGACCGTGGGGTCCAGCGCTTCCAGGGCAGCGCTGACCTGCTCGGCTTGGTGTAGGGCCATCGGGCTGGAGCGGGTGCCGATTCGCAGGTGCGGCATGCGGGAACCTTACGCAGTCAGCGGCGCGCGCCGGGGACCGGTCCACCCAGGCGCACCGGGAGGCTGCCAGGATGGGGAACCCGCCAACGGTGGCGGGGTGGCGGAGGAGGATGCTGACGTGAGCGAGCTGACCCGTCCCGATGTGGCCGTGCCCGAGGGGCCGGCACCGACCGAGTTGGTGATCGAGGACCAGGTAGTGGGCGAAGGCCCCGAGGCCATCGTTGGCTCGCAGGTCAGGGCGCACTACATCGGCGTCGCGCACTCCACCGGGACACAGTTCGACGCCTCCTGGGACCGAGGCTCCCCCCTGGAGTTCCGGCTCGGTACCGGCCGAGTGATCCAGGGCTGGGACGAGGGGATCGTCGGCATGCGGGTCGGCGGGCGCCGGCGGCTCACCATCCCCGCGCACCTGGCCTACGGCGATCGCGGGGCGGGCGCCACGATCAAGCCTGGCGAGACCCTCGTCTTCGTCGTCGACCTGGTCAGCGTCCACTAAAGGTCGATCACGATCCGGCCACCGCGGCTTCGGGACACGCAGATCGTCATGGTGTCGGCGCGCTCGCGGTCGGTCAGTACCCGGTCACGGTGGTCAATTTCGCCGGAGATCACCCGGGTCCGGCAGGTTCCGCAGAAGCCCTGCTGGCAGGAGTAGGCGATGCTGGGCACCACCTGGCGGATCACGTCGAGCGCGGACCGGTCGGCGGGCACGGTGAGCACGCGGTTGCCGCGCCGCAACGCGATCTCGAAGGGCGCGCCGCCCACCACGGGTAGCGCGGAGAACCGCTCGAAGTGCACCGCCACCGCCGCGCTGGCCGCGAGGTCCCGGCGGACGTCGGCGATCATGGTTGCTGGGGCGCAGCAATACACGGTGGCCCCGGCCGGCGCGTACTCCAGCAACTCAGCACCCGAGGTGGGAAAGCCGTACTGGTCATAGGGGCGCACCCAGACGCGGGCCGGGTCCAGCGCGGTGATCTCGTCGAGGAAAGGCATCGCCTCCCGCGAACGCCCGGTGTACACCAGCCGCCACGGTGCGGCACCGGCCGCCGCCTGCTTCACCATGGGCAGGATCGGGGTGATGCCGATCCCGCCCGCGATGAACAGGTACCCAGCCGCGCGTACGTACGGGAAGGCGTTGCGCGGACCGCGGCCGGTCAGTGTGCCGCCAATGCCGACCGATTCGTGCAGCTCTCGCGAACCGCCGGCACCGCCGGCGATCCGTCGCACCGCGATCCGGTAGGAGCCGCGGTCGGCCGGGTCGCCGCACAGCGAGTACTGGCGGCGCCGTCCGGAGGGCAGCAGCACGTCGAGGTGGCTGCCCGGTTGCCAGCGGGGCAGCTCCGCGCCCCCGACGGCGGCCAGCCGGAAGCTGCGGACGTCGCGGGCTTCGACGCGGATCTCGTCCACCACGAGGCGCAGGTCGCGATCAACCCGCTGGGTCGGTGGGCGCCGCCGGTACGAGCCGCTGGTGAGCCAGCCGTAGCCGGCGACCACCGCCCCGATCGCGCGGAACAGCCGGTCGGGGTGCTGGCGGCCCCGCAGGTCGGGCGGGGCGACCCACTCGGGGCCCATGTCAGGCCGCCGCAGCGAGGGCTGCGGGCGAGGTGGCGAGGTAGGCGACGGCCTGGCTGGTGGAAAACTCCCGCGAGGGGTGGTACGAGGGCCGGGCATAGTTGAGCGTCTGCCAGAGCAGCCGGCGCGCTGACGGTAGTAGGCCTCGGCGGCTGGCGCGGAAGTAGTGCCGCCAGCGCGGCGTCACCCGGCCGCCCAGCTCGGGGTCGATGCGCATCAGGAAAACCACCCCACGCACCCACAACCACAGCATGATCGGTGCCGTGATCAGCATGGCGCGCACCCGCCGCAGGTACCGGCCATCGAGGTGGGTGAACAGGTCGAAGGCCACCGCGCGATGCTCGACCTCCTCCGCGCCGTGCCAGCGCAGCAGATCCAGCATGGTGGCGTCCGCTCCGGCGGCATCGAGCGCGGTGGCGTTGAGTGCCCAGTCCCCGAGCATCGCCGTGATGTGCTCGATCGCCGCGATGATCGCGCACCGCTCGATCATCCATTCCTCAGCTCGCCTGCCCACGAGGTCGCGATCGCCGAGCACCTTCTGGAACATCCAACCGACCTGCTGGACGTAGGGATCGGTGTCGATGCCCTTGGCCTTCCAGTGATCGAGGACGCCCTGGTGGGAGCGGGCGTGCATGGATTCCTGGCCGATGAACCCAAGCACCTCCGCACGCAGCTTGTCGTCCTGGATCAAGGCAACGACTCGGGTGAACACGTCGACGAACCACCGCTCTCCCTCGGGCAGCAGCAGGTGCAGCACGTTGCAGGTGTGCGTGACCACTGGTTCGCCTGGCACCCAGTGGGTGGGCAGGTCGGTCCAGTCAAAGGTGACGTCTCGTGGCTGGAGCACGAGGTTCTCCGGCTCCGTGACGGTGCGGCGATGCTCAGACATCCGCCGGTCTCCCTTCCGGGCTGTGGTGGCGTTATCGAGGAGTGAGGTCGACCCGAGCTAGCGCCCGAAGCAGCCCGGGAGTCAGCCGGGAGGCCAGCAGCCCGGCCCTGGCCTCGACGGTGATCGGGGCGATGGCGGTGTTTCGTTCCACCGCGCGCAGGATCTCCCGCGCCGCCCGTTCCGGGGTGAAGTTGCGCTGGCGGTACATCTCGGTCGCGCGCCGCCTGGTGGTGCGCTCCTCGGTGGCGTCGAGGCCGACGAACCGAGTGGTATTGGCGATGTTGGTGTGCACGAAACCAGGGCAGATCGCCACCACGCCGATGCCGGCCTCGGCCAGTTCGCCGCGCAGGCACTGGCTCAGCGCGAGGACCGCGGCCTTAGTCGTGGCGTACGCGGGGAGCGCCCGGGTGGGCAGGTACGCGGCGGCGGAAGAGATGTTGACGATGGTGCCGCCCGCGCCGCCGTCGACCAACAGTCCGCCCAGGACCCGGCAACCGTGGATGACGCCCCACAGATTGACGTCGATGACCCGTTCCCAGTCGGCCACCGTGGTGTCGAAGAACGGCCCCGCCACGCCGATGCCGGCGTTGTTGATCACGATGTCCGGGATCCCGCGGTTGTCGAGCAGCACCGTTCCGAGCTTCTCGACCGCGCCGCCGTCGGACACGTCCACGGTGTAGGCGCTCGCGGGCGGGCCGAGCGTGCTGGCCAGCCGCGCGGTGCGCTCGACCGCTTGCGCCTCGATGTCGGTGACCACCACCTCGGCGCCCTGCGCAGCGAACTCAAGCGCGGTGGCCCTGCCGATGCCGCTGCCCGCCCCAGTGATCACCACGAGGGTGTCCTCGAACCGCTTCCGGCCCGGCCCGGCGCGGCGTGCGCGGCGCAGGGTGCGCGACTGCGGACCGCCCTCGGCGTGCTCGATCAGTTCGGCCGCGCAGCGCGCCACGGTGTGCGGGTGGCTGCTCGGCAGCCAATGGCCGCCGGGCAGCTCGCGAACCGCGAGGTTGGGTGCCCAACGCCCGATATCGGTCTGGAGTGATCTTGTGACGAACGGGTCCCGCACGGGCGCGAGAACCTGCACCGGAACGTCGGTCATCTGGGGGCTGGGCCTCGCTAGCCGGGGCAGCATGTTCGCCCGGTACAGCCGCAGGCCATGCACCCCGTCCGCCACCGTGGGGGTGCTGGCGCAGCCCACCAGGGCGAGCGCGCGCTGGGGGAGTCCGGCGCGCCAGATCAACTCCGGCAGCAGCGGCAGCTGGAACAAGCCGATGTACCAGCTCGACATCAGCTGGGTGACCAGCTCACGCAGCGCCCTTGGCGTCGGCCGGCGCAGCCGCGCCCGCATCCAGGGGCCCACATGATCCAGGCATGGTCCGGAGATCGAGGTGAAAGAGGCGACCCGACCGCGCAGCCACTGGCCGGTCACCGCGTGCCAAGCCTGGATCGCTCCCCAGTCGTGGGCCAGCAGATGGACCGGACGGTCGGGGCTGACCGCCTCGACCACCACGGACAGATCCCGGGCAAGCTGGTCGAGTCGGTACGCTCGGCGCCCGCGAGGCTTCCCGGATTCACCGGCCCCCCGGACGTCGTAGCTCACCAGGTGGTATCGCGATGCCAGCTCGGCCGCGACGCCGTCCCACACGGTGTGGTCGTCGGGGTAGCCGTGCACGCAGACCACCGTGGGTTTGCCGAGCTGCCCGGACTCGTGCACCCGTAGCGGCACGCCATCGGTGCTGCTCACGTCGCTGGCTTGCGGCTCGCGGAACGTCGTCTGATCGGTGGGATCAGTCACCTCTTTGCCGGCCATTCGCCACCTCCTGAGGCCATTTCCTACCCTTAGGTAGGAACTTCCTACGTCGTGGTAGGTTTGTCAAGTGGAGAACCCGACAGTGGTTCCGTTGGCGGCGACTCGGGTGCGGCGGACTGGACGCGCTCGGGCTGCCCATCTCGGCCCCGAACGCCGCCGACCGCTGATCCTCGACGCGGCGTTGGAGGTCTACGTCGAGCGCGGTTATCGGGGCACCTCAATGCAGGCGGTGGCCGATGCGGCGGGGGTGACGAAGCCGGTGGTCTACGAGTGCTACCCGAACAAGGACGAGTTGCTGCTCGCGTTGTTGGACCGCGAGGAGCACCGCCTGCTGAACGCCATCACCGACGCGTTGCCGAGAAACCCGGCGTTCGACAATGTGGAGGCGGTGCTTGCGGCGGGGCTTACCGCTTTTCTCACCGGGGCGGGTCAGGCGACGAACTCATGGCGGGTGGTCTTCGAGTCCCGCCGGGGTTCGGAGTCTGTGGTCGCGGCGCGGGTTCGGCGGGCCCGCGACATGATTCTGGGGCAGATTCGTGAGCTGGTGCGCTTGTCCATGGCCTCGGCTGAAGTCGACGACGTCGAGCGCAAGGTGCCGGTTGTCGCCGAGTTGCTCACTACTGTGGCTGAGTCCTGCGCCCGCATGCTCGTGCTGGAGCACTACCCGTGGACCGCGGTAGAGCTCGCGACCTACGTGTCCCGCCTCATCACCCGCGGCATCCGCCCAGTCTGAGCGTTCGGCAGGTGGTCAGACCAGCGTAATCGGCCGTGAGGATTTTTGAGCTCCGGGCAGACGGTGAGCCCCGTCTGGTGCGCATATGCCGTCCAGGAGCCACTGAGAAGACCAGCCATTCCGCTGGCTAGCTGTTTAGCGGCCTCGCCAGGCGAGTGGGGAGGTGTGCAGGGCGGCGTCGGCGATGCGGCGTGCGGTGTTGGTGCGCAGGTTGTTGCGTGCGGAGTCGATCCAGCCTTGCACTCGGGTGTAGCCGGCGTCCTGGTACTCGATCGCCTGGATGAGGCATTCGAGTTTGTCGGCGTCTTTGGCGCAGTGCGCCTCGGGGGTCTGCTGCGCCTCGTACTCGGCGACTGCTTCTTGCACGGTTTTGCGGGCGGTGTCGGGTAGTGCGGTGGTTTGGTCGGCGGTGATTATTTCGGGGGAGTGTTGGTCGAGGTAGGGCTTGGCGGTGTGGGGGATGTCGCCGGTGCGGGTTTCCTGTGAGTCGTGCCAGATGGCGAGCAGTGCCGCCCGGCTTGGTTCGGCGCCTTCGATCGCGGCGATGAGAGTGGCGAGTTGGGCGACCCGCAGGCTGTGTTCGGCGACCGACTCGGGGTCTCGGACTCCGAGGTGCCACCAGCCGGCTCGGCGTATCCGCTTGAGCACTCCGAGTTCGAAGGCGAAGCTCGCGAGGGCGAGCGCGTGCTCGTCTGGTTCCTCCACGGCCGTGACCCTACCGACCGGTCCGTGCCTACCGGTCCGCGAGGCGGACGGCGTAGCCGATGTCGGACAGCTCACGTCGCGCCTCGGGGCTCAGATCGTGATCCGCGGTAAGATTTTCCACCGTGTTGGCGGTTGCGGATCTCAGGCTGGGCCAGTTGCTGAGCAGGGTGGGGTGGGTGAGCAGTAGCGCCCACACTGTGTGCAGGTTGAGTTCGGCGTGCCCGGAGCCGGGATGTAGACGTTCCAGGAGGTGCCCTAGCAGCCGGGCTCCGCTCCAGTCTCGTGGGTTGACACGGCGCATGAACTCATCATCAACCTGGATGTCGTCGATCTCGCCCACCCAGTAGGCCCAGTAGTTGAGGTTCGCTTGCTCCAGCTGGCCGGTGGCCAGAGCGTGGTGCAGGAATGCCCGCAGCGGGTCGCGATCACCACCCTGGGCGAGTGCGACGGCGGAGGACCTGACGGCCACCCAGGACGGAACGTGCTCGGTGCGCCCGGCGTCGCGCAGGGCCCGACACTGCTCGGTGCGCAGCCAGTCGGCCGTGCTTGCTCGGGTGTCGAAGCCGAGAAGGTAGATCGCTTGGCGACGGGGCAGCGATGAATCCTTGTGGAGGCTTGCGTCCGCGGTCACCAGGAGGTGATCGAAGAAGCACGTTCGCTCGTCCTGGGTGAGCGTCGGCTGGTCCGGGACAGGTCCGCGCCGTACCCGCGCTGTCACGAGATCTCGCAGCGGGGCGGGGACTACTCCAGTGAACGGCCACGTCATGAGGTTGGTCAGCGTGCGCTGATGAACTGTCACGCCGAGAGGGTGCTCGTCGGCTCCGATGAGTTGGCCGCCGGCCTGCACTGTTTCAGCGATGATCAAATCCGCCTGGATGGCATCCTCCAGCATCACCAGCAAAGTAGGTTGCGCGCCGTATCGCAGCAGCCGCGATCGCAGCCGAACCAGATCCGCAGCGCGCAGGGCCGTCAGCGGCCGGCGACCGCTCTCCCAACCCTGCACGCTAGCTACGTCCGCGCCGAGCTTCTCAGCCAGCTGAACCTGGGTTAGCCCGGCCGATTCCCGGATCAGCTTGAGGAGGAATCCTGACACAACGCCGAGGCGACGCGGCGATCCCTGACTACCGCGCAAGGTTCCTCGGCTGCCCACCATCGGTTTCCTTATCCATCATCTCTCCAGCTGGGGATACTCGTACTGGTGGTTAGTCCCCTCTGGACGTTCTCCAGCCTACCGTTGTAACGGATCAAGCGATCACACACGGCGACTTCCCGCAGGGTGTCAGATTCCGCTGAGAGGACGAAACTGGCGAGGACCGACGTGAGCCTGAGTCGCCATCACCTGGTCAGGCTACCGGGCAGCTGGGCTGGCCCGAAGGCCACCTCCCCTGAGATCGCCGGCCGGCCGCCGGTTGAGCGCTGACCCCCGGCTTCGGCTCCCGGCGGCCGGTCAGCCACCCACCCATCAACCCCGAGGTGACATTCACTATGCCCATTCCGGCACCACTTGCCGCCAACCCCCCGCGCGACGCCGACGGCACCTTTATTCCCTTGCGGAGCCGGGTCGAACAGGTCGCGGTGGACAAGGCCTATGGGGCCCTGCCGTCTCGGCTGCACCAGTACGGCCAAGTCGTCGGCCAGAGCGCCGACTTGCTATACGTCCGCTTCGACCACGAGTACTACCTGACCAGCCTGCGGCCCCACCTCGTGCGCCTGGTCCAAGCGCCGGACGGCTACTGATGCATCCCACACGAGCCACCCAGCACGGGACCGACCCGATGATATCGACCGTACCGACGCGCCACGCCCGTCTTGTCGCCGGGGCCGGGGTTCGGTGGCGGCCATGACGCGGGTCCCATTGGCCGGTGCTGAGGTGTACGAGTGGGTCGCGCTGCGCAGGGTCAGCGGCGGTGAGGTGGTGAAGGTGGGTGACCGCTGGCTGGAGAGTGGCCATCGGGTACCGGGCTACCTCACTGACACGCTCGTCGGGTTGCTTGCCGGTGGGTTGGTGATGTTGGCCGACCCGGGAGCGGAGGCTATGGCCTGGGTGGTGCTCACCAATACCGGGGCCGATCGTTATGAGTGGCTGTGCCAGCAGGTCCTGCTGCTGCCCGGCGCCCAGTTCATCGACCTGTGCCGCCGGTTTGTGGACGAGGATCTTGACCCGGTCGGCGGCGCGGCGCTGCCTGACTAGCTAGAGCAGCACAAAACTCCAGGGCCTGACCGCTCGGACAGGCGCACACATCAACTGCGAACCACCGCGCTCCGACACCGGCCGCGCCTTCACCCGCATGTACGCCAAGGAGATCAGCGAGATGACGCTCCTGGCCACTATCACCCACCACGAGCAGGGCCTGGTCACGCCGACGCGGTACCGGATCAACTCCAGATCATCCTGGCCTCGACCGTCTTGGCGTTAGCCGGTCAGCGGGGTCTGTCAAGCTAACGGTGTAACTGGATCTTGTTTTGGATCTTGTTGGGTGTTACGTCCGTCCGGCGGACAGGCGTCCGTCGAAGGTGATCTCGAAGGCGTTGAGCGCGGCCTTCCAGCGGTTGGAGCGGCGTTGCTGTCCCTTGCCGGTGGGGTCCAGGCTCATGACCGCGAGGAAGACGCACTTCAGCGCGGCCGCCTCGGTGGGGAAGTGGCCCCGGGCGTTGACCGCCCGCCGGATCCGGGCGTTGATCGACTCGATCGTTATCTTGAGTCGTTGGTGGGGTGTCCTGGACGTCGTTGACGAGCGCCGCAGGTCCCGGATTCTGGCTGGTGGACGTGGTTATCTCCTGTCGTCCAGCACGCGGTGTCTCGGGAGGTTCGGTGCTTGTTCAGCAGGTGGTGATGCCGTCGTCGCGGCGTAGATCGTGGACGGTGCTTGGTCCGGACGGGGTTCCGGTCGAGCCGGTCGAGCGCTATCTGGCGTTTTTGACCGATGTCGATCGGTCGCCGAACACGGTCAAGGCGTATGCCCATGATCTGAGGGACTGGTTCGTGTTCCTCGCCGGGCGGGCGTTGGACTGGCGGGAGGTCCGGCTGGAGGACGTCGGTGAGTTCGTGGGCTGGCTGCGGCTGCCCCCGCCGGCGCGGGGCGGCCGGGTCGCGGTGTTGCCGTCGGTGGTGGCGCACTGCGGCGCTGCGACGGTGAACCGGAAGCTGTCGGCGGTCAGCGCGTTCTACCAGCACGGCGCTCGTCACGGCGTTGATCTGGGTGAGCTGTTGACGAGTTGGCAACCGGCCGGTCGGCGCGGGACGTCGTGGCGGCCGTTCCTGCACCACATCAGCAAGTCCCAGCCGGGGGCGCGGCGGGTGATCGGGTTGAAGGTGCCGCGCAAGCACCCGCGAATCTTGTCCGCCGTGGAGATGCAGGCGATCCTGGACGCGTGTGATCGGCTGCGGGACCGGCTGTTGTTCGCGGTGCTTTACGACACCGGTCTGTTCTCCGGGGGCCGGCCCTGTGGCGGAGGCTGGTTAGCCGCG
>JBOHFY010000361.1:0-8582 GCA_050699895.1 Pseudonocardiaceae bacterium | reverse complement strand
CACCCACACGCCGTGCAGCACCGCCGACGCGCGGGTCCGCGCGCCCGCGGCGACGTTGGTGGAGCTACGGACGATCACGCCGGTGACCGGCAAACCACCCAACATCCCGGACAACATGTTCGCCGCGCCTTGGCCGACCAACTCTCGGTCGAAGTTGGTATTCCCGCCCTTGCCCATCTTCTCCACCGCCACCGCTGAGAGCAGGCTCTCCACGCTAGCGATCAACGCCACGGTGACCACGCCGGTGACCACGCCGACCCACTCGCCACCGGGCAGATCCGGCAGGTTCACCGAGTCCAACAGCGAACCGGGAAATACCACCCGCTCGATGTCAAGCGCCAGCATCGTGGCAAGCACAGTCACCCCGACAACAGCCACCAACGGCGCCGGGATACTCGGGAGCGGGCGGGGCAACCGCGGCCAGATCACCAACACGACGATCACCGCCAGTCCCACCAGCGTCGCGGGAGCACGGTGAGCCACGAGTTGGCCGGGCAGGCCGACGATGTTCGTGATCGCGTCGGTACCGGCCTTCCCACCGAGCAGCACGTGTAGCTGACCCAGTGTGATCGTAATCCCGATACCGGCGAGCATCGCGTGCACTACGGCCGGGGAGATCGCCAGTACCACCCTGGCCACCCGGCTGAGGCCGAACACCACCTGCAGCAGCCCGGCCGCCACGATAATGGCGCCCGTGACGTCCCAGCCGAACCGCGCGATGAGGTCGGCCACCACCACGGTGAGCCCGGCGGCGGGACCGCTGACCTGGAGGGGCGATCCGCCGAGCAGCCCGGCCACGATCCCGCCGACGATAGCGGCGACGAGCCCGGCCATCACCGGTGCGCCCGAGGCCACCGCGATCCCCAGGGACAGCGGCACCGCGACCAGCAGTACTACCAGGGAAGCGGGTAGGTCGTGGCGCAGCGCAGTCCACGTCCGGCGGTGTACGGCGGGCAGCGGGACGGGAGCGGACGTGGGGGATCGCATGAAGCCTCCAGATCAGCGGGTGTGCGAGCGGTGGACACGGTCCGGAGCTGCATCGGTGCATCGCCGCACTGCGATAACCGACACTTGTCGGACGGTTGGTCCGGGGCGGACGTCACTGACCGTTACTAACCTGGTTCATCCCCGTCCCACTCGCTCAGCCTGAGTCTACTTGAACTCCGGGTGAGGCTAGGTTGAGTTACCCGCGAAATCACCCTTTCGGAGCCATTGCCTATCACCCGAAAAGGCGAAATAAAATACGACGATAGTCACCATGAGTACCAGATTGGTGACGCTGCCCGCAGACCCAGTCCCTCGACCCGGCCCGCCGGGCTCGTGGGTCAGTCACCGAACATGACATGGCTCATCCGGCGGAGCGGGGCGACCAGCCCCGGCATCGACCCGTAGGGGTGCCACCCGTGCGCGCGGTCCCGGCGAACAGATCGTGCACCGGGTCCACTACCGCGAGCCTACGATCACCTGCCGATCACGACAGCAAGCATATACGCAGAGTATCCGATAGTGACGGAATGTACACGGTGTAACACCGTGAGCTGCGGTAGCGATGACAAGCTGTGCAGGGTCCCCCTAGGGAGATCCTGCCGCGTGGTCCCCCGGGACCACCCGTAAGGGGGCAGCAGGGCGCGTTCAACCGTCTGGGATGGATGTGGATCGCACATTCTTCCCGGGCACCTGGGGAGGGGACAGCCCAATGGCAACATGGTGGCGACCATGCGCGTTCCGCGACCGAGTCGATCTCGTTCGTGTCTCATGATTTCACGACACCGGGGACCGCGCAATCTCGCGGCGAACGCCGTTGCCGCGGGTGATGAGTACACCGGTATTCCCGACCCTCCTATCACACAGCCCTCGGCGGTGGTCCGCTGTTCCGCTCAGAGCCCAAGTCCGGATTCGAAACCGATTCGGGTACTCCTGGTTATCGACATGAGTCTGCTTCGTGGCGCACTTGCCACCTTGCTGTCCAGCGAGGACGACATCGACGTGGTGGCCGGAATGGCAACGGGCGACCGTGTGGTCCCCACCGCGATCCGGTACCAACCCGATATCGCTGTGCTAGACGTCGACCAAGGTGGATCGGACGTGCTCGCGACCGCGCAGGCGCTGCATGAGCGGCTGCCCGAATGCCGGGTGGTCGTGCTTGCCACGGCGCAACGACCGGGCTTGGTCCGCCGGGCACTAGATGTTCCGGTGGCTGGAGCGGTGGATAAGGACGCGCAGCCCCGGCGGCTGCTGGCCACTATCCGCCAGGTCGCCAAGGGTAAGCGGACTATCGACCCCGCCCTCGCGGTCGCCGCGATCGGCGTGGCGGGTAGCCCGCTGACACCCCGGGAACTCACGGTGCTCGACCTCGCCGCGGGTGGGGCGTCGCCGACCGAGATCGCCCAACGGCTCTTCCTCAGTCGCGGGACGGTATGCAACTACCTGTCGCGCGTCATGGCCAAGTTGGAAGCCCGGACCCGGGTCGATGCCATTCGCATCGCGGCTGAGGCGGGCTGGATCTAACAGTCTCAGTGACATCTCACAGTCTCAGTGACGACGGGCCGGCGACCACAGTCATCTCCGGCCCGTCGTCCCACTGGTCACTGTCTCCTGGCCGCTGTCCCACGGGCCGGTCTCCCGACCAATGTCCCACTGGCCAACCAAGTCATGGTAGAGCGGCGCAGTCGCGAGCAGCTCCCGGTGAGTGCCCGATACCATGTCACCAGCGTTCATCAACACGATCCGCCGCGCCCGCAGCGCGGAGCTGATCCGGTGCGCAACGACGATGAGGGTGCCACCGCGACCCGCCAGAACCCGCTCGACCCGCTCCTCGGCGACCGGGTCGAGGTGGCAGGTGGCCTCGTCCAGGATCAGCACAGGCGCCGGAGTCAGGTGTGCCCTAGCCACGGCGATGAGTTGACGTTCCCCAGCCGAGAGCACTCTGGGGTCGAGCGCGGCGTCATATCCACCGAGGCGAGCCACCATGGAGCGCAAGCCCAGCTCGTCGACCGCGGTGTCGAGCTCAGCACGGGTAGCGCCGGGATGCAGATAGCGCAGATTCTCGCCGACTGTCCCGGCGAAGACGTAGGCCTCCTGGGGGATCAACACCCGGTGGCTGGCCAGGGCTTGCGGAGTGAGGTCCCCGGCCGGCACCCCGCCCAGACGAACCTCGCCGCAGTCGGGGACGTGCGTCGCGGCGAGCAGCCCAGCTAGAGTGGACTTCCCGGCGCCGCTGGGACCGACCATGGCCAGGTGCTGCCCCTCCGGGATCACCAGATCCACCTGGTTCACCACGGGCTCGGCGTGGCGGCCATAGGAGAACGTGACGCCATCGAGCACCAGGTCATGCCCAGGGGGGGCGCCGCGCCGCGCCGTCACGGTGGGCACCGGGCGCTCACCCGCCTCAACGAGCCGACCCAAGGTGACCACCAACCGAAGGCCCCCCGAGCCCAACCCATCGACCAGCGCCCTGAGCGCTGGAAGCAGGCCCTGGGTCACGTACACGAGGGCGCCAGCGATCGTGCCCAGCGTCGAGCCGCTCGCGAGCAGCCAGGGCGCCACCACCAGCAGGCCCACCACGGGCAACCAGCCACCGACCGCCACCGACAGCGTGCGGATCGCCGCCATCCGGGCCAGCGTCCGTTCCGCCTCCGCGTGCGCGTCGACCTGGCGTTGCACCCGCTCGCAGGCCCGGTCCTCGGCACCGCAAGCGACCACATCCCGCAGGCTGTGCGCAACAATGCTGACGGAGTCGGCGACGCCTTCGTCGGTGAGCACGTGATCGCGCTGCCGGGTCGTCATGGAGCGTAACGAGGACAGGAAAAAGGCCAGACCCGCCAGCAGTGGCGGGAGCACCAGCAGCCCGACGACCCCGGTCAGGGCGGCCATCCCGATCACCGCGCCGACCGCGCTCACCACGAAGCTCCTGGTGAGCAGGAGTAAGCCGGCGAAATTATCCCGTACCACCTCAACCTGATGGGTAAGCCGGGCGACCGCGCCCGAATCGGGCCGTCCGCCGAGCACGGTAGAGCGCTGCAGCGCGCCCCCCACCACGCTGTCCACTAGGTCATCGCGGAATGGCTCGACGATCTCAGCGAGGATCCGGTACACGTGCCGGGTGGCCAGCGCCCCCACGAGCACCGCCACGGCCAGCGCGCCGAGCCACGCCAACCCGGTCCGGGGCCGGCCAGCAAGGAATCCGTCATCCAGCGCACGGGCCACGCCGTAGCCGGACAGCAGCAGCGGCGCCACTTCCAGCACTGACCACGCGGCCAACCGCACTAGCGCCCTCGGGCGCCGACATAAGGCGGCGACCAGCACCCGAGCCACAGTGTTCGTGGCTGACGTCATGTCTGCCGCAGGCATGTCTGGAGTCATGCCGGTACCCCCAGGGATCCGACGGGCACGGGTCGCGGTTGCGCGGGCATTGCCTCCGCGCCGAACAAGGCGCGGTAATCCGGATCGAGCCACAGGACACTATGCGGACGCAGACTGCGCAGTGTGCCGCGATCGAGCCAGGCGACCAGATCCGTCTGGGCAGCCGTGGCCGCTCGGTGCGCAATGATCAGCCGGGTTTGGCTCCGGCCTCCGCTGGCCAGCACGGCGCCGACTTGCCGCTCGGTCACGGTGTCCAGGCTGGAGGTCGCGTCGTCGAGGATGAGCACCCGGTAGGAGCGCGCAAAGGCTCTGGCCAGGCCGAGCCGCTGCATCTCACCGCCGGACAGCGGGGCCGCAGACAGCTCGGTCCGGTATCCCGCTGGCAGCCTTTCGACAAAAGTGTCCGCGCGCGCGGTGGCGGCGGCCTCGCGGACCTTCGCTTCGGTGCGGCGGCGCGATCCAAAGTTGATCACTTCTTCGATCGTGTCGCCCACCAGCGCCGGACGCTCGAAGGCAAAGCCCACCGCGCTGCGCAGTTGCGCTCGGGACAGTTCAGGCAGCGCCACGCCGTCAAGCAGCACCTGGCCCTGCTCAGGATCGGCGAGCCGACCGGCCAACGCGGCGAGCAGCGACTTGCCCGCCCCGGACCTGCCGACCACGGCCACCGTGGCGCCAGCCGGGACGACGAGGTCAAGCCCGTCGATGAGAGTCTCTCCGGCGGCGGACACCCGAACACCGCGGAACTCAAGCCGACCACCCCTATCAGGCGAATCTGGCAAGCCAGACGAGTCGGGCAGCTTCGCCTCGCCGTATGGGGTCACCGGCTCGGCGAGCACCTCAGCCGCGCGCCGGCCACCCGCTCGGGCCCGGGAGAGCTTGTTCAGGAGCCCCACCGCCGAGCCGATACCGGCGGCCATCACCGCATACCGGCTCGCGGCGTAGAGCTCGCCGACGCTCAACCGGCCGGCGACCATCCCGATCCCGGCGACACCCACCACGGCCAGCTGCAGCAGCGGCTTGATCACGGCGGCTTGGCCGGTGATCCGCACCTGATTACGCCACATTCGCGCACCGTGCTCGCGCAGCCCGGGCAAGGGCTGGAGGATCCGTCGCCGCTCGTGCTCGATGCTGCCGGCGGCGGCGATCGTGCGGGCTCCGGACAACGCATCAAGCAGCCGCGCCGCGATCTGCCCTTGGCTGTGCAGGTAGCCCCTGATGGTCTCAGTGTTGTCCCGGACGAATACCCGTAGCAGCCCAGCCATCGCCACCAGGCCAACCAGCGCGGTGAGCGCCACCCAGGGGTCAATCAGCGTCAAGGCGATGATGCTGCCGATCGGCGGCACCAGGCCGACGCCAACCATGACCGCGGTCACCCCGACCTGGCCCGCCTCGCTGGCGTTGCGGGTCACCCGGGTCACCAGGTCTCCAGGTTCGAAGCGGCGGGTAGCCGCCGGGCCGATCGCGAGAAGATGCCCGACCAACGTCATGCGCAACCAGGCCATGCACCGGGCGTTGCTCACTCCGGTGGCGATGTCACCGAGCACCTTCCCGGCCACCATGGTGGCGATCAGCGCCGCACAGGCCAGCAGGGCCCAGGTGATATGGCCACCACCAGGCAGAGCATCCAGAGCACGACCAAGCGCGGTGGGCAGCAGGATTTCCGCGCCCGCACTAACCAGCGCGGCTAGCGCCAGGGCCCAGATCCACACCCCACCCCGCCGACCCGTCGCGAGCAGCAAGCGGTCAGCTTGCCGCCACACCGGATTGTGTACCCCGGCCGGATCGTTATTCACGCGATCTCCGCATTGTCGTGATGGCCTGGTGGATCATTGGTGTTCTCAATCATTGGGTGGTCCGGGGCAACGCCGGCTGCCCCGGACCACCCGGCAATGAAGCATCAGCCGCAGAGCAGCAGGCTGATAGCACTACCGCAGCAGCGGTCGTGGTCGTAGCAGTCCTCGTGGCCGTTCAGCTCCGAGGACAGCTCCAGGGCCTGCAGGTCGAGAAGCACCATGTTGTTCACCTCCTCCGTATGTCGACGCGGATACCAGCCCGTTCCTCCCCATCAGCACCGCCGGCACGGGGGCATCGTGCGGCGGGGACTGCTGGGGTTCACAGAGGAACGGGAGACCAATGGGGTGCTCAAGCACGGCCGCACCCAGCGCAAGTAAGATGCCTGCGGCGCCGCTCGCCAAGTCCATCGACAGCCGGAGCAGCTGCTCACCAGGAAAAGCCAGGTGGCCCTGGTAGTCGACGCGGTGCCAGCCAAGGCACCGGATCTGGGTGGCCACCTCCTGGTTCCAGACCGCCTGCCCAGGTGGGTATGCCCGGCTGAGGTAGAGGATCATTCCGGCCCGGCCGCTGAACAGACCCGGCTGGATGTAGAACCGGGACCGCGCGGCGCGGCGAATGGCGGCTGCGGCGCCCGCGAATTCGTCATCGGCCCGGTGCGTGAGGTACTCCTCCAGGACCATGCCGATGCCCGCGCTGCCCCGGTCCACGTAGGGCATGGCCCGCCAGCCCTCGTTGACCAGCATCGAGCCGTCGTCACGCACCAGGCAGCGACGCAGGTCCTGGCGCAGGGCGGTCGCGGACAGTTCGAGGAACCCGCGGTCACCGGTGTGCTCGTAGAGCCGCAGGAACATCAGCGCCGGCCCCGATGAACCGTGCATCAGCCCGGCGTAAGGGTGATCTCCGCCGCTGATCGTGCCGACGCTCTCGGCGGTTCCGAGTCGGTCGGCAACTATCTGGGCGGTACGCAGCGCGTGGTCGAACAGCGTGGGCTCGCCGGCCAAGCCCGCGAAGTGGGCTAGGTTGAGCGCGATGCCGGCAAGGCCGCCGGACAGATCCGTGCCGAGCTGGTCGCCCTGCTCGACGAGGCAAAACTCGATCAAGTCGAGAGCGGCTTGCCGGTATCCCAGCTCAGCCAGCACGTACGCCACACCGTGCAGCCCGTCATAAAAACCCAACCGAGTGCCGGGTTCCGCCGCGGCGGCTCGCTCGAGCAGCCAGTGCTCCCCAGCGGGGTACCGGGTAGCCCGCGTGACCGACAGCGCGTAGAGCACACCCGCGGCGCCATGAGCGACGTTGAGGCCGCCGGTGCTGAACTGGGCGATGTCACCGGGAAACAACCGATCTGTGCGCTTCGGAGTGGCACTAGCCAGAATCCCAGCGACGATCGAGTCCCGGGAAGCCGTCCAGCCGGTCAACCCATCAGGTAGCGGCGGGAGCGCTCTGGGGCGCCGTCGGGGTGCAGCCCGGTCAGCGCCGCTGGTTCCAGTGATTGTCCGCACCGCCTCGGCCAGCCAAGCAGGCGGTACCGGGAAATGTTCAGCAATGACCTCGGCGAAGTCTTCCGACTTTCCGGAATCGAGCCGGATTATGGTGGTCAAAGGGAGGAAAAGGGCCAGTCGCAGGCAGGCTAGAGAATACCGGTCAATGTCAAATCCGGTCCGATCCCGCGGCGCGGCGAAGGCGGGGCTTCCCAGGGTGGGGCGGCGTTCCTCATCGATTCTCGCCGCGACCTCGAAGTCAATCAGCGTGATCCGGCCGTCGTCCCGGACGATGACGTTGAACAGGTGCAGATCGCCGTGGATGACCCCTCGGCCATGGATGGCTTTGATGATCTCTTCGACCTTGACGCACACCCGCAACGCCCATTCGGTGTAGGCGGCGAACTCGACTGGCCCGGCGGCGGGATCGTTCATCGGGTAGCGCTGCCCGAAAACCTTGTTCAGCGGCGTTCCCTCAATGAACTCCAGAGCGAGGAAGTGGTGCTCGCCCAGGGTGAAGTGGTCATGAACAGCGGGCACCCCCTCAATGCCCGCCAGGCGTTCGAGTATCTCCCGTTCGCGCTGTAGTCGCTGGACCGCGTCGGCGCCATCGGCGGCGAGGCCGGCATGCGGCCGGGCTTCCTTGAGCACCACTCGGGCGCCGGTTCGCTGGTCAGTCGCCTCGTAGAGCCCCCCACCGTTGGAGAAGTGCAATACCTGGTCGATGCGGTAGGGCAGCTGCGCGACGGAGGTGGCGTTGCGCGCGGCAAGCTGGGGAACAAGCAGGTCCGGCAACGTGACCCAGGGTGGGGTAGAGAACACTGCCTCCCTGCGGTCTGGCACCAGCGCTCCGGTGGGGTCCTCGATCGCGGGCACCCGGTCACCCCGCGCTGACAGGCAGTGCCGCAACGCAAACCCGCCGTAGCGAACGTAGAGCGGGCCTTCGTT
>JBOHFY010000360.1:0-1800 GCA_050699895.1 Pseudonocardiaceae bacterium | reverse complement strand
GCGAGACGGTGCTGCACGAGATGGCGCACATGTGGTTCGGCGACCTGGTGACCATGCGGTGGTGGGACGACCTGTGGCTCAATGAGTCCTTCGCCACCTGGGCCTCGGTCCTATCCCAAGCCGGGGCTACCGAGTACACCGGCGCGTGGACCACCTTTGCCACTGTGGAGAAGGCTTGGGCCTACCGACAAGACCAGCTACCCTCCACCCATCCGATCGCCTGCGACATCCCCGACGTGCAGGCCGTCGAGGTCAACTTCGACGGGATCACTTACGCCAAGGGCGCCAGCGTGCTGCGCCAGCTGGTCGCCTACGTCGGCCTGGAGGAGTTCCTCGCCGGTCTGCGGATCTACTTCACGCGGCACGCCTGGGGCAACGCCACCCTCGCCGACCTGTTGGCCGCGCTGGAGCAGGCGTCCGGTCGCGATCTGTCCAGCTGGAGCGCACAGTGGTTGGAGACCACCGGGCTCAACACGTTGCGGCCAGATTTCACCGTCGACGAGGACGGGGCGTTCGCGTCGTTCGCGGTGCTCCAGACCGGCGCTCACCCCGGTGCCGGTGAGCGGCGCACGCACCGCCTCGCGGTCGGCGTCTACGCCTCCGCCAACGCGACTAGTCCGCTGGTGCGCACCCATCGGGTGGAGCTCGACGTCAGCGAGGAACGCACCGAGGTCCCCGAGCTAGTCGGGGTGCCTGCGGGTCAGCTCGTACTGGTCAACGACGATGACCTGACCTATTGCGCGCTGCGACTCGACGACAAGTCGCTGGCGACGCTGGTCGACCGGATCGGCGACATCGCTGAGTCGCTGCCCCGCTCACTGTGCTGGTCGGCGGCATGGGAGATGACTCGCGAGGCTGAGTTCAGGGCCAGGGACTTCGTCGCGGTGGTACTGGGCGGGTTGCCCGCCGAGACCGAGGTGGGTGTGGTTCAACGACTGTTGGCGCAGGCGCAGGTCGCGCTGTCCTCCTACGCCGATCCGACCTGGGCCAGCGAGGAAGGCTGGCCCAGGTTCACCGGCACGCTGATGGACCTCCTCGGCTCGGCTGACCCCGGTTCTGACTACCAACTCACCCTGGTCAACGCGCTGACCGCAGCGCTGCTGGCCAAGCCGGAACTGGATGCGATGGCCGGCTGGCTGGCCGGAGATGGCGTGCCCGAGGCGCTCGTGGTGGACACCGACCTGCGCTGGCGGTTGCTGCAGGCGCTCACCGCGCACGGCGTGACGGGCGAGGAGGAGATCGCCGCCGAGCAGGGCCGCGATGCCACCGCGACCGGGCGCCGGCAAGCTGAGCGGACCCGCGCCCTGCTGCCCACCCCGGCCGCCAAGGAGCGCGCCTGGCAGCGGGCGATGCGCGACGATGAGCTACCCAACGCTCTCAGCGAGGCGATCATCGGCGGCTTCAGCCACCCCACGCAGAGGCAACTACTGGCCCCCTACCTGGACCGGTACTTCACTGAGATCGCCGAGGTGTGGGACCGCCGGACTTCCGAGCGCGCTCAGTCCTGCGTGCTCGGGCTGTTCCCCTCGTGGGTCGTCGAGCAGCGCTGTGTGGACGCCGCGAGCGCGTGGCTTGAGGCCAGTGGGCACCCACCCGCGCTACACCGCCTGGTTTCTGAGGGTCGGGCCGGCGTGGTCCGGGCGCTGGCTGCTCGCGTCGCGGACGCGGTCAGCTCCTGAGGCGGTCCGCTGAGTGCGTCACAGCGACACGTGACGCTGTGACGCACTCACGAGTCTGTGTGGCCCGCGAGTATCCGGAGCCCAGAAGCCAGGCCTCCGGCGAGATCGCCCTCCTTGAACG
>JBOHFY010000359.1:0-2027 GCA_050699895.1 Pseudonocardiaceae bacterium | reverse complement strand
CGCCTGCGTCGCGAGACCGCGGACGCGGCCACCGAGGTCGATCGTCTGCAGCGGTCCCCGTTGACCGCAGCGACCGCGCGGATCCAACGCATGCTGCAGATGGCCGAGGACGAGGCCGCCGAGCTGCGGGCCGCCGCCGAGCGGGAGAGCACCTCGCTGCGCGAGAGCGCCCGCGCCGAGGCGGATCAGCTGCTGGCCGAGGCCAGTCAGCAGTGCGAGCGCCTGGAGGTGGAGTCCGCGAGCCGGCGTCAGGCCGAGGAGGCTAAGTCCGTCGCCGCGCTGCATCTGATCATGTACCTGGCGGGCGAGCGGCTGAGCAGCCGGGTGCGCAAGGTCACCCGGCAGGTCACGGCGGCCAGAGCGCTGCGGTCCGAGGTCACCGGTCAGCTCTCCCAGGTGCACCGCATGCTGGTGGAGGCGCTCGGAGTGGTCGATCAGCCCGCCCCCGCTGAGCAAACCGAGCGGATGGCGACAGCCACGACCGCAAGGTCGAGTAGTCCTACCTAGGCGCAATTGCGGGTATTCACGCTCCCCGGTGGTGCCTGCCGGCGGCAGGCTGGTCGGGTGGCTCGGAGGTGGTCGAGCGGACGCGGGGCCGCAGCCCGGGCCGAAGAATCGGGCAGCGGATGTGCCGCTTCGACCGCGGGAGCCCTTGCCGGATCGCCGGCAGCCTGGGGTGGGGCCTGGGCTGCCGGCGATCCAGGCTCTCGTGGCCACGGCGGCGCGGCTAGGCTGGTTAGCGTGTTCGACACCCTCTCCGACCGGCTCACGTCAGCGTTGTCCGGCCTGCGTGGCAAGGGCAGGCTCTCCGGGGCCGACATCGACGCCACCGCCCGCGAGATCCGCATCGCGCTGCTGGAGGCCGACGTCGCGTTGCCGGTGGTCCGCCAGTTCGTCGGGCAGGTCAAAGAGCGCGCCAAGGGTGCGGAGGTCTCCGGCGCGCTGAACCCAGCCCAGCAGGTCATCAAGATCGTCAATGAGGAGCTCATCGGTATCCTGGGCGGGGCGACCCGGCGACTCGAGCTGGCCAAGGCTCCCCCGACGGTGATCATGCTGGCTGGCCTGCAGGGTTCCGGAAAGACGACGCTGGCCGGCAAGCTCGCGCGCTGGCTGCGCAACCAGGGCCACACTCCGCTGCTCGTCGCCGCCGACCTCCAGCGACCCAACGCGGTCACCCAGCTTCAGATCGTGGGCGAGCAAGCGGGGGTGCGGGTGTATGCCCCACATCCGGGCGCGTCAGCGACCGGTCAGACGGCAGGGTCGGGCGCGTCAGCGGCCGGTCAGATGGCAGGGTCGGATAGCGGTATTGGCGACCCGGTCGATGTCGCACGCCGCGGGGTGGCCGAGGCTCGGGCCCGCCAGCACGACATCGTCATCGTCGACACCGCCGGCCGGCTGGGCATTGATGCCGAGATGATGCGCCAGGCCGCCGACATCCGCGACGCGGTGGCGCCCACCGAGACGCTGTTCGTCATCGACGCCATGATCGGCCAGGACGCGGTGACCACCTCCGAGGCGTTCCGCGACGGCGTCGGCTTCACCGGTGTCGTGCTCACCAAGCTGGACGGCGATGCCCGTGGTGGCGCGGCGCTGTCGGTGCGCCAGGTCACCGGTGCGCCGATCCTGTTCGCTTCCAACGGGGAGAAGCTGGAGGATTTCGATGTCTTCCACCCGGACCGGATGGCCAGCCGGATCCTGGGCATGGGAGATCTGCTCACCCTGATCGAGCAGGCCGAACAGGCCTTTGACGCCGAGCAGGCCGAGCAGGCCGCCGCCAAGATTGGCAGTGGTGAGCTGACCTTGGAGGACTTCCTCGAGCAGATGCAGGCCATCCGCAAGATGGGGCCGATCGCCAACCTGCTCGGGATGTTGCCCGGCGCGGCGGGGATGAAAGAGCAACTGGCCCAGGTCGATGACACGCAGCTGGATCGGCTGCAGGCCATCATCCGCGGCATGACCCCCGCTGAGCGGGCCAATCCGAAGATCATCAATGCTTCTCGGCGGCAGCGCATCGCCCGGGGCTCGGG
>JBOHFY010000358.1:0-10069 GCA_050699895.1 Pseudonocardiaceae bacterium | reverse complement strand
AGCCGCGCCACCGCCGCCCGGCGCCGCCCCTGAGGTAGCGGCCCATGAGGTAGTGGTCAGTGTGCAGGGTCGGGTGGCCCGCCCTGGGCTGATCCGGCTACCTGATGGCACCCGGGTAGCTGACGCGCTGGCCGCGGTCGGCGGCGCGTTGCCCGGCACCGACCTGATGGGCCTCAACATCGCCCGGCGGCTGTCCGACGGCGAGCAGCTGCTGGTCGGTGTGGCGCCGCCGCCGGGGCAGCCCGCGACCAGCGCGGCGTCAGGCACCTCCGACCTGGTTGATCTCAACACGGCGACTCTTGAGCAGCTGTGCGGAGTGCCCGGTGTTGGCAAGGTCACCGCCCAGCGGATCCTCGACTGGCGCGTCGCGCACGGGCACTTCACGTCGGTGGATCAGCTCCGCGAGGTGAGCGGCATCGGACAGGCGCGGTTGGCCCACTTCAGACGCCTGGTGCGAGTGTGAGCCAGGACACGCTCTCTCCTGAGGCCGCGCGGCATGACCTGCGCCTGGTGCCCGCTGCTCTCGTCGGCTGGGCTGTGGCGCTGGCCGGGCTGTATCTCGGGTCCTTGGCCGCCGCCGCGCTGGGTGTGGGGGGCCTGGTGGTTGCCGGGGTCGCGGCGCTGCGCGGCCGTTCGGCGACGGTTCTCGCGATGGGCGGGGTGGCCGCCGCTGTGGCGCTTGTGGTCGGCACGCAAGCCTGGCAGGTCGAGCATCATCCGGTGCGGGCGGCGGCCGAGCGCGGCTCGGTGGCGACAGTGGTGGCGCACCTACGCGATGACCCGAGGGCGATCGCCTCCCCGGGCTACGGTGGCCAGCAACCGGACCCTCAGCGGGTGGTCGTACACGCCGAGCTCGAGGCTGCTGACGTGGCTGGATATCAGTGGCGGACCGGTGGCCGGGTAGTTCTCCTGGCACCGGCGCAGGGCTGGACTGGGTTGTTGCCCGGTCAGCGCGTGCGGGCCACCGGGCTGCTCGCCGCGCCCGACCGATCCGACCTGACAGTGGCCGTGCTGCGGGTGCGCGGCGCTCCGGAGGTGCTGGCGGCGCCAACCGCCGTCCAACGGGTTGCCGAGCGGCTTCGGTCCGGGCTGCGGCAAGCGGCCCGGGTCCTCGATCCAGAGCCGGCCGGACTTCTCCCCGCCCTGGTAGTGGGCGACACCTCGGCGATGGTGCCCGCTGTCGACGCGGAGTTCCGCATCGCTGGGCTTACCCACCTCACCGCAGTATCCGGCGAGAATGTGGCGATCTTGTGTGGGGTCGTCCTCGGGCTGGCCCGGCTTGCCCGGTTGGGACCGCGGAACGCGGTGATGGTGACGGGGTTTGCCCTGGTCGGGTTCGTGGTGCTGTGCCGCCCTTCGCCGAGTGTGCTGCGCGCCGCCGTGATGGGTGCCGTCATGCTGCTAGCCCTAGTGCTCGGCCGCCGCCGCTCGGCGGTTCCCGCGTTGTGCGGTGCGGTCCTCGCGCTGTTGCTGGTCGATCCGACGCTCGGCGGTGACCCAGGATTCGCGCTCTCGGTGCTGGCCACCGGTGCGCTGGTGCTCCTCGCTCCGGGCTGGGCGGCGGCGTTGCGCCGTCACGGGGTGCCACCGGGGATCGCCGAGGCACTCGCGGTGCCCGCCGCCGCCCACGTGGTCACCGTGCCTGTGGTGGCGGGCCTGTCCGGTCAGGTGAGCCTGGTGGCGGTGTTGACCAACCTGCTGGCTACCCCGGCGGTGGCGCCAGCGACAGTGCTTGGCGTACTAGCCGCAGTGCTCGCGGCGGTGCACCCGGGTGCCGCCGTTGTCGTGGTGCATGTGGCCGGACCGGCGGTGAGTTGGCTCGTGGGCGTCGGTCGCCAGGGGGCCGCAGTCCCCGACGGCGTGGTGCGGTGGCCCGGAGGGGCCTTGGGCGCGCTCCTGCTGGCGTTGATTGTTGTGGTGGCGCTACTCGCGATGCGAGCGCACCGGCTGCGGGTTCTCGCGGCGGCCGGGTTGGTCGGTGCCCTGCTGGTGCTCGTGCCGACGAGGTTTGTGCCGCCAGGCTGGCCAGCGACTGGCTGGATCATGGTGTCCTGTGATGTCGGCCAGGGGGACGCGGCGGTGCTGGCCACCGCCGAGCCCGGTCAGGCGGTGCTTGTCGACACGGGAGCTGACCCGGGACCAGTATCGGCCTGCCTCGACCGCCTCGGCGTCCGGCGGCTCGCCCTGGTCGTGCTCAGCCACCTGCATGCCGACCACATCGGCGGGCTGGCCGGCGCGCTACGGGGACGAGCCGTCAGCGCCGTCGCGCTCGGCCCCAGCCATAGCCCCCCGTGGGCATTCGCCCAGGTCCTGCGGGTCGCGGCGCTGGCCCGCGTGCCGGTGGTCGCGTTGACTGCGGGGCAGCGACTGTCCTGGCCGGGTTTGACGCTCGATGTGCTGGCCCCGCTGCGGGACCCACCGCCGGTCGGGGACCACCAGGCCGCAGTCGATGGCACCTCGGTGAACAACACCTCGGTTGTGCTCAGAGCGAGCACTCCCTCCGGTCGGATACTGCTCACCGGGGACGTGGAGCTCGACGCTCAGGCGGACCTGCTGGCCACCGGGACCGATCTGCGGGCTGATGTACTGAAGGTTCCGCATCACGGCTCGCGTTATGACGCCGAGGAGTTCCTCGCGGCGGTGCGGCCGCGAGTGGCGATCGTCAGTGTCGGAGCGCACAACAGTTATGGTCAGCCCAGCCAGCACGTGCTGGACACGCTGACCGAGGCCGGGTCCCGGGTGATGCGGACTGATCTCAATGGCGATGTTGCGGTGCTGGGTGGCCCCAGGCTCCAGGTGGTCGCGCGGGGAGCGATGGTGCGAGCGCCCTGAGCGAACGCGGCCAGATCAGCTTCCGAGGGCCTCGCGGACGGCCTTGGCGTTCGGCGCCACGGTGGCTCGCGGTCCCAGGTGGTCCTGCACGGCGTCCAAGGTCTTGAGCCCGTCGCCGGTGATGAGCAGGACGGTCTCGGCCTCGGGGTCCAGCTGGCCGTACTCAATGAGTTTCTTCGCGCAGGCCACTGTTACCCCCCCGGCGGTCTCAGCGAAGATCCCTTCAGTGCGGGCCAGCAGCCGGAGACCCTCGACCACCTCGGCGTCGGTGACGTCCTCGATCGCGCCGCCCGTGCGGCGGACGGCATCCAACACGTAGGGGCCGTCGGCGGGCGCGCCGATCGCCAGTGAGCGAGCGATGGTGTCCGGCCGGACCGGCGCGACCACGTCGCGGCCGGCTTTGAAGGCTGCGGATACCGGTGCACAGCCGGTGGCCTGGGCCCCGAACACCCGGTAGGGCACGGGTTGCACCAAGCCCAGTTCGGTGAACTCGCGGAAACCCTTGTCCACCTTGGTCAGCTGCGAGCCGGAGGCGATCGGCACCACGATCTGCTCAGGCAACCGCCAACCGAGCTGCTCGGCGACCTCGTAACCCAGTGTCTTGGAGCCCTCGGCGTAGTAGGGTCGGACGTTGACGTTGACGAACGCCCAGTCCTCGTGTTCCGCAGCCAGCTCGGTGGCCAGCCGGTTGACGTCGTCGTAGGTGCCGTCCACCGCGATCAGCGCACCGTCGTAGACCGCTGTGGTGAGCACCTTGGCTCGCTCCAGCGAGGAGGGGATGAGCACCACTGACTCCCAGCCGGCGCGGGCGGCGGCGGCTACCGCGTTCGCGAGGTTGCCGGTCGACGGGCAGGCAAGGACGCGAAAACCGAGCTGTCGAGCAGCTGCCAGCGCGACCGCCACGACCCGGTCCTTGAAGGAGTGTGTCGGGTTGCCGGTGTCGTCCTTGACCCACAGTCGGCGGACTCCCAGAGCCTTGGCGAGCCGGTCGGCGCGGATCAGCCGGGTCTGGCCGGGCTGGGTGTTCGGGTGTTCGTCGACGTCGTCCGGCACTGGCAGCAGCCTGCGGTAGCGCCAGATCGACGGGGGCCCCGATTCGATGTCCGAACGGGTGATACGTCCGAAGTCGTAGCTGACCTCTAGCGGTCCGAAGCACTCGGCGCAGGCGAATTCCGCGGCCAGTGGCGTGTTGGATCCACATTCCCGGCACACCAGCTGGCGCGCGGGTCCCAAGTCTAGGTCAGAGGCGGTCCTGGTGTCGATCGCGCCAGTCATCACGAAGTCTCTCCTCATCTCTCCCGCATGGCGGGTCGGAATTGGCACCGTGATCGCAAGGGGCTTCGCGGTAGGCAGACATGCGCGTCCGCTTGCGTCGGTTGCCGGGGCTTCGTCGGGCCGATCCCTCTGCCCCTCTGGATGAGCTGTATTCAGTTGTGGTTCTCACGGTACGTTACTCAGTAACGTCCGCCCAGTTGAGTCCACGATGCGGGAGCGCGCGATCGGGTCGTCGCCCGGTGCGAAGATGGGCGGTGTGAACTCCCTGACGGCCACGCCCGCGCCGCTGTACCTGATCCTCGGTGAAGAGGAACTGCTGGTCGAACGGGCCGTGCAGGCTGTTGTCGATGCGGTGCGGCGGGCCGACCCGCGGACCGAAGTGCGCCGAGTACGCGCCACCGACCTGGTTCCCGGCGAGTTTGACGAGCTGGTCAGCCCGTCGCTGTTCGCCCAGGGGCGGGTGGTGGTACTGGGTGCCGCCCACGAAGCGGGTAAGGACATCGCCGGTGTGGTCCTGGACCACGCGCGCCATCTGTCGCGGGGCGCGGGGGTCGCCGAGGGCGCCGAGGGCGCGGGAGACCTGGGAGATATTGTCCTCGTCGTGGTGCACGCGGGGGGTGCTCGCGGTAAGGCGCTGGCCGACGCGCTGCGCACGGCCGGTGCCGGGGTCATCTCATGCCCCCGGGTCACCCGCTTCGAGGAGCGGGCTGGCTTCATTCGCGACGAGGTCCACCGGGTTGGTGGGCGGATCAGCGCGGGTGCGGTCACCGCCCTGCTGGATACGGTCGGTTCTGACCTGCGTGAGCTGGCCTCAGCCGCGGCCCAGCTGAGCGCCGACAGCGGCGGGTCGGTTGACGAGGCCGCAGTGCGCCGCTACCACCGGGGCCGTGCCGAGGTCACCGGATTCTCCGTCGCGGAGAAGGTCATGGCCGGGGACCGCGCCGGCGCTGTGGAGACGCTGCGCTGGGCGATGCAGCTGGGCGTGCCGCACGTCCTGGTCGCCGACGCGCTGGCCGACGCGGTGCGCACGGTTGCCCGGGTGAGCGCCTCGGGCGGCGGTGACCCGTACCGGCTTGCCAGCACGCTCGGAATGCCACCGTGGAAGGTCAAGAAAGCCATGGCGCAGGCCCGGGGCTGGGAACGCGAGGGGCTGGCCCAGGCGATCCAGCTGGTGGCGGCGGTCAACGCCGACGTCAAGGGAGTGGCTGCGGATGCTGACTACGCGCTGGAACGCGCGGTGCTCGCGCTGTGCGCCGCCCGCCGCCGTTGAGCACTGCTGGGGAGCTGGAGGGCGAAACTCGCTTAGGCCAGCTGACCCTACTGTCCGAGTGCTGCCATGGCCGCGAGTGCGGCTATTGCGGCACCGCCGACCGTGAACACGAGAGCGGGTCCACCGCGGTCACTCAACCAGCCGGCCAGCAGCCCGCTCAGCGGTGCGGTGCCAATCCAGCTGTATGAGTAGAGCGATAGCATCCGGGTGCTAAGCGGCTCGGGCAGGCGAAATTGGATCGTCGCGCTGGCACTTGCGGTAAGGCATGAGAAGGCGGCACCGATGCCTACTAGTATTACCGCGCAACCGGCGATCGTCTTCTGTGGCGCGAGTAGCAGTTCGAGTGCTCCGAGAACCTCGCAAGCACCAAGAAATACCGCCCAGCTCGCCCGGCCGAGTGTTGTCGCGTAGAGCGCGCCGACGAGCGCGCCCGCGCCGTAGCACGCGAACAGCACTCCAAGGATCTCAGGACTCCCGTGCAACGTGTTTTGCGCGACGAGGGGAAGTGTCACGTTGAAGTTGATGCCGAGTGTTGCTACCACGAACACCAGGACCATGCTCGCCGTCATCTGCCGTGTTCTCCAGGTTAGGCGCAGCTCTTCGTGCATGTTTCGCGGGATTGTGCCGACCCGCACCTCACCCCCGGCTCGGGTCTCAGGTCGATGTAGCTCGTTTGTTCGCATCAGCAGCAGCCCAGCCAGCATGGTCACGAAGCCCAGGGTGTTCGCCAGGGCGCCCACTTTCAGCCCCATGCTGGCGATGGCTATGGCACCAAGCGCGGGGCCGAGTGTTTGGACTATGTTGAACAGGCTGACGTTGAGTGCGGTCGCGTGAGGCAGTTGTTCCTTGCCCACCATCTGGATGACGAACGCCTGTCGAACTGGTGTGTCCACTATCATGGTCACACCCTGGATCGCGGCGATGGCGTCAACCTCCCACACGGCGAGTGAACCGCTGAACGTGAGTGTCGTCAAGACCCCGGCGCAGAGCATCATGATGGTCTGCGTCGCGAGGAGCGTCCGATGGTTGTCGAGACGATCACATATCGCTCTGCCGAAGAATCCGAAGATCGCGTAGGGAGCGAACTGGCAGGCGATGAGAACCCCCAGGGCGCTGCCAGAATGGCTGACGCTGAGCACAAACCACATCTGGGCGACTCGCTGGGTCCACGTAGCTATCTGTGAGACTAGTTGGCCGCCGAGGAAAAGTTGATAGTTCCGGTGTGGTCGAACGTGTTCGAGTATGCTTCCGTAAACGGCCCGCGCGGCGGTATTTGTTCGCGTTGGCGCTGATTCAGTCATCGTTCATGACCACAATGCCAGCGCGGGTGTCTTCGGCGAGTGTGTCCGGACGTACCGGTGGCGTTGTTTCGTCGGTACAGGTCTTGGTCGCCATGCTTGTCCTTACTTGCCGAATGAGATTTGGGGACGGGGCCGAGGTGATGGATGACGCGCGGTGTCGTAGGCGGTGATTCACCAGGTGTCAGTGTGGGTGGAGTACCAGGCCTGTGTCGTCGGGACGTCCCCTGAATATTGGTGACCGCTGGGCAGGTGCTAGCGCTGGCCTTGTCAGGGTTTCCCGGAAAAATGTCTACGGCGGGGGTGGGTATTTATTCACAAGTCGAGCTGTGGCGTTACGCCATTGTGGTTGTGTGGAGCCAGGGGTTGCCGGTGCGGGCGGCGGGATGGCGTGGGGACTGTCGCGAAGGACAGTGTCACCAGATCCGGGCCGGGCACGACTCAGCCGAGAGGTTTGACCCCATTGCGTGGGTTATGGTGTTGAGCGTTGTGGTCCTGCTCGCGGTCCTGAAGATAACGCAGCAGGGGAGGCGGGCTTGGCCCGCCTCCCCTGCTGCTGAATCGTGGTTAGAGCTGGTTGGCCCGGGTAGCCATCGCCGCTTTGCGGTTCGCCGCCTGGTTGCGGTGGATGACGCCCTTGCTGACAGCCTTGTCCAGCGCCCGGCTGGCGGTCTGCAACTCGCCTAGCGCCCGGTCCTTCTCACCGACGGCTGCCGCCTCGCGGAACCGGCGTACCGCTGTCTTCAGCGACGACTTGATGGATTTGTTGCGCAGGCGCGCCTTCTCGTTGGTGCGGATGCGCTTGAGCTGCGACTTGATGTTTGCCACGCGGTTACCTTCGATCTCGCCTTCTGGAGGAAGTGCCGTCGCGCGGCACGGTGGTCGATCGTAACAGCCGCATGCTTCCGGGGATGAGAGCCGGTATGACAGGGGCTGGCTGTCCATCGCGAGTTCCCCGACGGTCGGACGGCGTGCGGCTGGTGATCGTCGAGGTGCCCTCGGACCACCCGCCGCGCGTTGACCAACGGCCGGCGCCGTAACGACCGGGTGCCTGGGTAGTCAGTAAATGCGGTAAGGTAAGAATTTCCCGTCTAGCACCAGCCGCACCCGGTCGCCGTCAGGGTCTTCGCGGCGTTCGCAGGACAGCTCGAAGTCGATGGCGCTCATGATGCCGTCGCCGAACTCCTCGCGGATCAGCTCGGCCAGTGTGTTGCCGTAGACCTGCACGATTTCCCGCAACCGGGACACCACCGGCTCGGTGGTGTCGACCAGGTCCGCACCGCGCACCGGCGGTAACTGCAAGGCCGTGACGACGTCGTCGTCCAGGTGCAGCAGGCTCCCTACCGCGCGAGCTTGCTCGGCGTCCAGCGGCTGCTGGCCCAGCACGGCCGAGGTGCTCCACACCAGCGAGCGGTCCAGGGTTTTCGCGATGGTGGCCCAGGACACCGGGAGACGGTGCTTGGCGTCCAGTGCGGCTACCGCGGCTTCCCGGCGTCCTAACGTGGGTAGCGGAACGATCGTCACGGTGGGTCTCCATCCGGTCGGGGGTGCTGATTTCCGATCATCCCCGCGGCGCCCGGTCGGTGTCACGCAGCCGGGAGCGAACAGGCTGGCCCAGGGTCGGATGGCTCGAAGTTGCACAGGCGAGGTTGCGGCGGCGCGGGTGCCCGCACTGCCGCGTGCGACCATGGCGTCATCCCCTGCCACCCAAGGACTGCTGAGTGACCACGTTCGCCGACAAGACGTTCACCCCTCCCGCGCTGATCCGCAACTTCTGCGTCATCGCGCACATTGACCACGGCAAGTCCACCCTGGCTGACCGCATGCTGCAGCTCACCGGCGTGCTCGACGCGCGCAACTACCGGGCGCAGTACCTCGACCGGATGGACATCGAGCGCGAGCGGGGCATCACCATCAAGGCGCAGAACGTCCGGCTGCCCTGGCGGGTCGACGGCGTCGACCACGTGCTGCACCTGATCGACACCCCCGGCCACGTGGACTTCACCTACGAGGTATCCCGCGCGCTAGAGGCCTGCGAGGGCGCCGTGCTGCTGGTGGACGCCGCGCAGGGCATCGAGGCGCAGACCCTGGCGAACCTGTACCTGGCCCTGGAGAAAGACCTGCGGGTCATCCCGGTGCTCAACAAGATCGACCTCCCGGCGGCCGAGCCGGACCGCTACGCCGCCGAGCTGGCGCACATCCTCGGCTGTGCGCCCGAGGACGTGCTGCGGGTCAGCGCGAAGACCGGCCAAGGCGTGCGGGAGCTGCTCGACGTGGTCGTCGCGCAGGTCCCGGCCCCGGTCGGGGACAGCACGGCGCCGACCCGGGCGATGATCTTCGACTCGGTCTACGACTCCTACCGGGGTGTGGTCACCTACATTCGGGTGGTCGACGGGCGGATCGTGCCGAGGGACCGGATCCGGATGATGTCCACTAACGCCTCTCACGAGCTGCTTGAGGTCGGCATCATCTCGCCTGACCAGAAGCCGTGTGACGGCTTGGGTGTCGGCGAGGTCGGCTACCTCATGACCGGGGTGAAGGACGTCCGGCTGTCCCGGGTCGGGGACACCGTCACCAGCGAGCGGGGCGGCGCCACCGTGGCGCTGTCCGGTTACCGCACTCCCACGCCGATGGTGTTCGCCGGGCTGTACCCGATGGACGGCTCGGACTACCCGGAACTGCGCGACGCGCTGGACAAGCTGCGGCTCAACGATGCCGCGCTGAGCTACCAGCCAGAGACCTCCGCCGCGCTGGGGTTCGGTTTCCGTTGCGGGTTCCTCGGCCTGCTGCACCTGGAGATCACCCGGGACCGGCTGGAGCGCGAGTTCGGCCTCGACCTCATCTCCACCGCGCCCACAGTGGTCTACCGGGTGGTCCGTGACGACAGCACTGAGCAGATTGTCACCAACCCCGCGGACTGGCCCGACGGCAAGGTCTCTGAGGTGTTTGAGCCGGTGGTCCGCTGCACCGTCATCGCCCCCTCGGAGTTCGTCGGCACGATCATGGAACTCTGCCAGGGCCGCCGGGGCACCTTGCTGGGGATGGACTACCTGTCGGAGTCGCGGGTGGAGATGCGCTACACGCTGCCGATGGCCGAGATCATGTTCGACTTCTTCGACGCGCTGAAGTCCCGCACCCGCGGCTACGCCTCGATGGACTACGAGGAGACCGGCGAGCAGGCCGCCGACCTGGTGAAGGTGGACATCCTGCTGCAAGGTGAGCCGGTGGACGCGTTCTCGGCGATCGTGCACCGCGAGGCCGCCTACGGCTACGGCACCTCGATGGCGACCAGGCTGCGTGAGCTCATCCCGCGCCAGCAGTTCGAGGTCCCGATCCAGGCCGCGATCGGCTCGCGCATCATCGCCCGCGAGAACATCCGCGCCATGCGCAAGGA
>JBOHFY010000357.1:0-6964 GCA_050699895.1 Pseudonocardiaceae bacterium | reverse complement strand
GGAAGCCCCCGCGGGGACTCCCTCGTCAGCGGTAGCGAAGGCGCGGAAGAGCTTGTTGACGTTTTCGACCTGGCCGGAGTCCAGGAGTTCCGTGACCACGGCATCCGCAACAGGGTCGCCCTGTGGTTTGAGGGTGCGGTAGAATTCTTCATACGTAATGGTCATGGTTCTTCCGTTTCTCAATCGATAATGGTTATGTCAACGATCATGCAATATCTCTCGGCGCGAGGGGTTGTGATCATAACATTCCTCCGACGGTTACCTGATTACTGTCTCCACGAAAAAAAGTAGTGGATCGATCACCCACCGATTGAGTGACGCAGGCGAATGTGAACCACCAGTACGATGGCGCCCTCCCCAAACCTCAAACGTCCCAGCCCCCGAGAGCCAGCCCTGATCGCACACCCGCCGGGCCTGCTTCGACACCCGGCCAAGCTTGTCGCGGGAGCTGGCCGGTCAAGGGTGGCCGCAGGCTATCGCGCAGCGACGGTTCCGTGCGGGGCGGCCAAAGGCCGGAGGGGTCCCCGCGCGGGTTCGCCCTTGACCCGACCAGCGACTGAGCAAGACCATCAGCCGGCTGGCGAAGCTGGTCTTCCCAGCACCGCCATGTGTTGCGGGCAGCGAACCCATCTGCCCCCAACGCCGATGAGGTACACAAGAGCCCAGCTTGATATCTGAGCCCATGACCACCGTTAGAAGACCGTGAATCCGGATTTTGAATTTCTTGCCCTTGTCCGCCTCGCCCAGGACGAGGAAATTTGGCACATCGAAATCTGACACATCGGAAGTTGATGTCATCTTGAATTGCCCCTCTTGAGTGCACGGAATCATGGAGGACCACGACCGCTAATTTTCCTAAACCGGTCTCCTCCGCGCGGCCCCTGTTCGTCCTTGCCACGCTCCAAGGCATGAGCGGACAACGCCCGCTTTTCCTGCTATAGACCCGCTACGGGAACAAGCTCTCGCGCACGACCGTATCCCCAGCAAAACAACAACGCCTGAAAGGTGGGTTACGCGACGAGTGTGAGCGCAACCCTCATATCACGGTGACTCGCTCAAAAATCTCCGCGCATAACGGCTCCTTACCTCACGTAGCGGAGATTTGTGATCAGTTTGACTTGTTCGCCAACACGGACAATACCAACACATCACACAGCCCGTACAGTCACTCAACCGTGTCCATTCGCGGGGCCGGTTGAGCTGGGCTGTCGTGGTGGTGGGTTGATGTCCGGGGTCTGGTGGTCGGTGACGAGCTGGTCGCGTAGCCTCCTACGGTTTTCCCGATCTCTGCGCGCATCCTGTGGGGACCGCGCCCACTGGCTCCCCGTGTCACTCACGGTGCTCTCATCGCGCGACGTCCTTTCCGATGCTGGCCCCTCGCGGCTGGAACCCCAGCCACAGTCGCCGGAGCAGCCCGGGACGGCGGTGGCGCGGTCGGCGTGACGCCGCCGCGGTCGCTTGGCGTGATGCGGCCAGGATGTCCAGGCACTCCGGGCAGGGCCTGCCGGGTGGCGCAACCGCAACGTCCCGCGACTGTGCCCGGACCCGCCCCGGATGGCCCTTCAGCGATGAGCTCATCGATCAACGTCCCGTCCATTCAGGATCCTTTTTCTTGTCGGGAAGTTCGGTGTCAACGACGGGGCGCGGGCTGCGGACGCCGATCGGTGAACTCCATGGGTGCACCCGGTGCCGGGGAGAGGTGGGGCGCACAGTCCGCTGCTGTGCGGAGGATCGCTAGCTGCGGTTCGTGCTGACCCGGCGCCGGGTGCTAGGTCTCACCGAACCGGCTTGGGTCTGGCCAGCCCAGAGCGGGAACGTCGAGGTTCCGTGATGAGAAGGTGGCACTGCGGTCATTGACCTGGGGGAATCAATGGCGGTCCTGATACGGTTCTCACGAGCGAGCGACAGGGGGTAGTGGAGTGACTGGTGTGCGCCGCCGTACGGCGCTGGCTGGTGCGCGCAAGGCTGCGGGCCACACGCAGGAGGGCTTGGCTGCGGAGCTGCATGTCGACCGGTCGACGGTGATTCGGTGGGAGGCTGGTGAGCACGCCCCACTGCCTCATCTGCGACCGAAGCTGGCTCGGCTTCTGGGCCAGTCGCAGGAGCAGCTCCGGAAGCTGATCGATGATGATTTCGATATTCGGCCCGAGGTTGATGGCGCGAATGCTGACGTCGAGGTGGCTTTTGACTGGTTGGACCGGCACGCTGGATGGTCGCCGGGGACGAGTCGGCGGAAGGTGATGTCTCAGCTCGGGACGCTGGATGAACGAGCACTTCACGATCGGAACGGTCGGCGAGCGAAGGCTGGTCGGAGCGGAGTAGCGCGCGCGTTGTCGGGCTATTACGGGGATTGGCATGTCCGGGGTCTTGGTACGCACCGAGTCCGTTGCGACGGCCGAGATGTCACGACGAGCATTGTCACTCGACCGGAATGGCTGGATCTCGCGTGTCCACTGACACCGGCTCATGAGCGATTGATGCTGGCGAATTCGGTGCCTAGTCATCCGATGGAATTCGATGATCTCGCCGCGAAGCACGCCGTGCGCTGGCTCGTCGAGGCGGTCGTTTTGGATGTGCGAATCACTAATGCACCGCTTTACCGGTTGCTGGACCTTGACATTCGGCGGGGTGCCATAGGCGGCTCAGTGGGGTTGGCGTGGTTTGTGGACTACGCGCTGACCATTAATTTACTCGAAGGTGAGCTTCACGAAGCGATAGCTCGCGACGTCGTGCCGAGGCTGGGATCCCTGCCGCTGCGTGACCGGTATCTTCCTGACCTCGACTCGGTGCTCGACATGTCTAGCCGCTTGTGCGCGGGGGGCGTGACTGCATTATGCGCGATCGCGCGGCCACCGGATAGATATCGCGGCGCGGCGGACTGCGTTCTCCTGGTGCAAGAGCGGTCTGGGCATGTCCTCAACGCCGCACATCAACTGGCGGTGATCCCGACGGGCTTTCATCAACCGCTTGCTGACTGCCGAGTTGACGCTCAGATCGGCGCCACACTGCGACGGGAGATGGAAGAAGAACTGTTCGGGCGGACCGACATCGACAGCACAATTTCACATAATGTAGCTGCCGCTCCTATGCATCCGAGCCGACTGTCTGAGCCGATGCGATGGCTGGCCAGGGTTCCCGATGCGCTGAGGATGGAGTGCACTGGGTTTGGGTTGAATCTGGTCAGCGGGAACTACGGATTCGCGTCTCTGATCGTCATCGATGATGAAGAGTTCTGGGCTCAGTACGGTGGTTATATCGAAGCCAACTGGGAATCCGCTGGACTGCGCCTGTGCTCCAGCCTTGACCGCGAGTTGCTCGCCGAGCTGATCGCGGATGAATACTGGAGCCACGACGGGCTTTTTGCGCTGCTGCTGGGGCTTCGCCGGCTTCAAGAACTGGGTGGGAAGCGGGTAAACTTGCCTGTTATCGAGTGAGTGGTGAATGTTCGACGGTCAACTGTTCGATGGCGGCGATGATGGCCAGCGGACGGTGATGACCACGGAGTTCTCTTTCGCTTCCCAGGAGTGGTCAATGCCTGGTCCCCATACCGCGTAGTCGCCTTGCCGGGTGAGCTTAGCGCTCCCTTCGGTGAGGTTGATGAGAAAATTGCCGTCAACGAGGAGAACCAGGGTTGTTCTTTGGTCGTCTCTCGTCCACTCGGCTCGCTTCTCTCCCGCGCGGTGAGTTCCCCACTTGATTTCTACATCTTTCGTCGACCGCACACCTTCGGTGCTGTCGATGAAATGGCCGAGCACCCAGCCGCGGGTATCTCGTCCATCTTCTGCGGCGTTGCCGCTGTGCCAGCCTGCGCTCACGACCGTATCTCCCAGTCGATCGTCGGCAGGTTCACTCGGTGTCCACCAATTCGCGAGAGCCGTCGTAGTCCTTGCGGCAGCGCAAACAACCCTTCGTTGCTCCAGGCTACATCTCCGATGAGTTCGGTCAACAAGCTACTGTCCAGGCTGGCGTAGTGGATCCAGTGGCCTAGGGCGTGCGAGTTGATTGCCAGTGAGCGTGCGGCCACTGGGGTCAGCCCGTTCTGGACCACTATCCGGTCGTAGTCCTCGTAGGTGAGTGATTGCTCACCCGTTTCGGCCAGTGCCTCGCGGGTTCGCAGCCAACTGGCCGGATACCACCGTCGACAGTGAGGCGTGCCGGCGGCGGTTTCGGCGATCGCCGCCCGCAGCTCGCACAGGGTCTCCGGGTCTTTGCTGTCCACTGTGTGGAAGCTGACGATAAGCGGCCCGAATCGCTCTTGTAACCGGATTTCGTCGATCGAGGAGACGCGTGAGGACGGGCCACCGTGGGTAGCGACGACATGAACACGGGCAGCGGGGCCGGCGCGGTGCTGGATCATCGCCAACCACTGCTCGACCATGCCGACCTCGGGTTCTTCCCGAGGTCGGCATACCACCAGGTAGACCGCTGGCGCGGTGAAGAACAGCTGAACGAGCTCTTGCCCACCGCGCCCTCGCCTACCAGTACCAGCTTCACCTCGGCGAGCTGTACCCCCTCAGTGTCGATGAGGCGGAGGAACGCCAGCAGCTCACGTGTTCCCTCGGCGGCGGCAGCCAGCATCTCCGGCGGCAGCGAATTGTCCGCGATATTCAGGACCGTCAGCTCGCCGAGACCTGCCGGTGAAGTAGCGGGTAGCAGCCATGGTCAACCCAGATTGGGCGCCTTGTAAGCGGTAGGTTCGGGGTTCGAGTCCCCGCGTCGGCTCCATCGTGACCAGTAAGAATGGGTCTCCATCGTGATCGCGGTCGATCCGCCACAGTCGCTCACAGCCACCCGTCAACGGCAGCCGGTTTGTCCCGCTCTCCTTCTTGGCGGGCACGCGGTGCTCAAGGGCAGACTGGCCTAGGGCCATCGCTGGCCCCCGCATCGTCGGCACTAGCGCGGTTACCGGGACGAGGAACCCGGTCTACATCATCTGGAGTGCGTCCAGCAGGACGGGAGGAGAGGCTGTGATGTCATGTAGCTGATCTTCGTGTTCGTCAGCTCGTCGTCGCCTGCCGGTGTGAGTCCGGTCCGGGTAGCTGCCAGGAGGCCCGGTAGCGGGCTGGCAGCGTCGGAGGGAAACGTCCGGCGTTGAAGCCCAGTGTCAAAAGCCCTGTAAGGGGGAGCGATGATGCGGTCCGTAGCGTAAAGCGAAGCCTGCGGCGTCGTCAATGTAACCCGCCTTCGGGTGGGGATCAGGGAGTGCCGAGCCCCCTCCATCAGGGCGAAGGCCACGGAAACGGTGTAGATCCTGGAGATGCAGCCGTGAGGAACTCCTCGGCGTATGGGGCTCGGAACGTATCAAGGGTGGCGGCGGGAACTGGAGAGGCCCTCCCTGGCCCGGTGACCTGCGGATAATGTCATCGGAAGCGACGCGCCTTATAACCGGTAATCCGGGAAGTGGGTGGCGTGCCGGGTGGGCGTCGGAGGCGGCCATAGTGTGCGCCGGGCGGCGCAGAGAACTAGCTGGTGAAAGTCCAGTCGGACCGGCCCCAAGCGGGGTCCGTAGCCGAAGGCGGGGGTAATGCCTCGCTGGGCGCCGTTGGGAGGTGGGACACGGTGGTCGTGATTGTGGGTTGTCGTGTTGGGCTGAGCAGTGGCGCAGGACAGGGCGCCCATCGTGAGGTGGGGTCTGAAGGGTTTGAGGCGAAACACCGAGCCGTAGCCGATAGTGGCGAACCGGTCGGCCCGATCCAGATGATGCCGAGCCCGCACTATGGGGGCGAAGGAAGTACTTGGGGCATCTGGACACAACAAGGTGTGTGCGGGCGGCGCGGTGGGAAAGTTCTCTGTGTTACCCCGGGAGGTCTCGTACGGTCCCACTCGACGGAGTTGGGTAGCTGGGCGTATAAGCCGAGAGGTGAAATCGCAAGTGATGCCGTGCGAGAAGTCGGAGTGACCCATGGTACTGATGAACCAAGGAACAACAGAAACCTTGGGATCGCCGTGTGGATGCGGCGGCGGGCGGCGACTCAAAAGGCGTCGACCTGGGGAAGGGGTCACGGTGGGAATGGTGAGACCGGAGGGAATGTCGGGTGAGTAGGCGGCGTCGGACTGATGGTTGCTGAGGCAATGACCGAGGCGGCGTCGGGCGAGGATACCCGAGACGAGAGTTGCCGGTGAGCCAGGTAGTGAGGAAATGTGTGCAGGTGCGGAAGGCGCACTCGCTGATCGGGCAAGTCTATGATCCGCGTAACTTGGCGCGGGCATGGGAGCGTGTGAGAGATAACCGAGGCGCTGGTGGGGTGGACCGGATTAGCATTGACCGGTTCGCTCAAGACCATCGGCGATATCTCACGGTTCTGCATCAACGGCTCGGGAACGGAAGTTATCGTCCCCAGCCGGTTCGTCGGGTGGAAATCGACAAGCCGGGAACGACCGCGAAGCGTCCGCTGGGCATTCCCACTGTCTTGGACAGGGTGTGCCAGCAGGCGCTGCGTCGGGTTCTGGAGCCGATTTTCGAGCCGACGTTCTCCGAGGTCAGCTTCGGGTTTCGCCCGGGGCGGTCGGCGCATCAGGCTATGCGCCGGATCTGGGGGCAGATGCAAGCGGGTGGGAGATGGATCGTCGATGCCGATATCGCCGATTTCTTCGGGACGATCTCACATGACCGGCTCGTCGCCCTGGTGGCGGAGCGGGTCGCTGACAGCAAGGTGCTGAGTCTGATTCGTCAGATACTCACGGCCGGAGTACTGCGAGATGGTGTCTATGAGAGCACAATCGCCGGAACGCCACAAGGTGGGGTCATCAGTCCGTTGCTCAGTAATGTTTATCTGCACGTGTTTGACGAGCAGATGCAGCGGGCGGGATTCCAGCTTACGCGTTACGCTGACGATTGTGTGCCACGAACGCGACTGGAGGTTGCGATGTAGAAGATCGTGCTGAGAGTTGCGGTGTTGCACTGGTGATGGAGGTTTGGCCCTCCGGGGTCGCTGTGCAGGCGGAGATCCCAAATCACCGCAAG
>JBOHFY010000356.1:0-13577 GCA_050699895.1 Pseudonocardiaceae bacterium | reverse complement strand
CCCAGTGAGCAGGCCGACGGTGCCCGCGCCGTGCCGGGCCACCAGATCGGCGTACTTCTGGTTGGACAGAGCCTTGATCGGCGTGGTGTAGAAGCATTTGCCGCCGTGCGCCAGCGCCAGGTGCACCGCGAACTCGCCGATCACAGTCTTGCCCGCACCGGTGGGTGCGCACACCAGGACTCCGTGCCCCTCCTCCAGCGCCTCGCACGCCGCGCGCTGGAACGGGTCGAGCTGAAAGGTCAGGCCGTCGGCGAACTCGTCGAGACGAGGTCGGGCGATCCGCCGGCGGGCCGCCGCGTGCGCCTCGGCGGGAGAGTTGGCCATCGTCCCAGGCTAGGCGACGACGGTGAGCGCACCGGGTTCGCAGTGCGCGGTCACCGGCAGGGTGCCCCTGGGCTCCCCGTCAGCGTAGACGGGCCAGCGCGGGTCGCCGTCGATGCGCACGCTCGCCCCGCGCAGGACGGTCACCTCCGGCTCGTGCACATGGGTACCAGAGCGCAGGGACGGGAACACCCGCAGCAGCCGGCGCCGGCTCACCGCAGCGATGGTGATCACGTCGAGCAGGCCGTCGGTCAGCGTGGCATCCGGGCAGATCCGCAGCCCACCGCCGTAGCTGGGCCCGTTGCCGACCGCGACCAGGATCGCCTCCAGCTCCACCTCGGTCTCCCCGGCGCGCACCCGCACTGGCCGGGGGGTCAACGCGGCGAGCTCGGCCAGCACCGCCAGGTCATACCGGCGTGGCCCGGCGGGCCAGCGGATCGCGTTGGCCCGGGCACTCACGGCCGCGTCGAAGCCGGTGCACAGCACCGTGGTGAAGCAGGCTCCGCCGGTGATCCGACCCAGATCGATCCGGCGCCGCCGCCCGGAGCCCAGCGCCTCGGCGACGTGCCGGGCGGCGTCCACCGGATCAGCCGGGATGCCCAGCGCGGCCGCCAGGTCGTTGCCGGTGCCGCTGGGCAGCACGGCCAGCGCGGTCGCGGTGCCCGCGAGGGCCTGGACGGCCAGGCACACGGTGCCGTCCCCGCCCAGCACGGCGAGCACGTCATCACCACGCTCCACGGCCTGCTCGGCGAGCCTGCTGGTACCCGCCGCGTCGGCCGCCACCGTGGCGACGAGCCCCGGCACCGCGGCACGCAGCGTGCTGGCCACGGTGCCGGCCACCCGCGCCGCCGCCCCACGGCCAGAACGCGGGTTGACGATCAACGTGGCACGCACAGCGCAGCATCATACGGTTCATCAGCGTCAACGGCGCCCACTACGGCATGATTCCGCTCCCGGAGGCGAGCCCAGGGGGCACACTGCTCGTGGGTCAGGCCGGAGCCAGTCCCCACCCGCGGACGATCTCAGTCACGGACGGCGGCAGCGCGACGACCCGAGGCACCCGCGTCGTCATCGTGCTCACCCTAAATATGGCAGCCGCACTATGTGATCTCGATCCGTGGCCTGCAGGGCATGATCACGGTGCCCTCAGCGGGGCGCAGCGCACCCCGGTGCGTGTCATGATCACCGATCGACCGCAGATACCACATCACCGGGGCATCGCTCATCGGAGCCACACGGTCAGCGCGCCGCGGAGCACCCGGGCTCCGTCCTCATTAAGGGTGACTTTGCGGGCACCGGCGGTGTGCGGATCCAGCTCAATCTGTCCGTCGCGCTTGCTCAGCGCCAGGGTGGTGAAGCCCACCGGGCCCCGGTGCGGCGCACAGGTCGTGTGGATCACCTTGCGGCGTTTACTGTCCCAGCGCGGTCGCGGTACGTCGTTGGTGTCGTCGGTCATGGTTGACAACGATGACGTGGCGGCGGTAGCGGATCTTGACAGAGCGGCAAGGAGCCGCGAGATCAGCCGACGCCGAGACCCATCCGATAAGCCATGCCACGCAGCTCCCGGCCAACAGCCTTACTCCGCGCCCGGCGCATCAGATCCCCGACGGTCTCCCGCACGAACGGATTCGTGCGGATGCGCTGCGGCGCGATCTTCTCCGCCCGCAGCAGCGCACCCACCGCCTGGTCACGGGTGACCCGCTCAGATGCCATCCCGCGGCCCAGATCGGCCCAGTACATCGCCTGACGGGCTGCGGAGGGCACCCGTGCTGGGTTCACCTGCCGGGCGAGCTCTTGAGCCCGCCCGGGGTCTCCGAGCTCCACAGCAATGCTCACCCGCCAGATCCCGACGTTGTCCGGGCCGAAGTACAGGTTGCCGAACCCACGACCGTTCCCGCCGATCCGCGTCGCGATGGTTCCGGCCTCGTCGAGGTGGTTAGCGGCATCGTCGGCCCGGCACATCGCTGCCGACGCCAGCGCGGCATTGAGGTGCAGCGCCCCGTACATCTGCTGCGCCCGGGAGTCGTCGAGATGGCTCTCTAGCGCATCGGCGCCCTGCACAGACAGCTGTAGCATTCGCGGTCGGCCCTTGCCGCCCAGGGTCGACGCCCGCACCCACGCGGCTAGTCCGAGCCACGCCGGGTCGTCCAGCTCCTCTGCGACCTGCCGGGCGCGGAACGCGGCCAATGTCGGCAGGCCTCGAACGCCCTGGTTCTTCAGCAGGATGCCAGCGGCGTGGTAGCAGTCCATCAGCGCTGCCAGGACATCAGCGCGGTGGTCCGGTTCAGTGATGTAGAGCGTGTGTAGCTCGCTGAGCAAGCCGGGCAGCACAAGGCCCTGCGCGGCGTAGTCAGTCCGGGGCCGTAGGTGTGTGTTGAGCCGGTTCATCTCCGCCGCGACAGCGGGCCACGGCCGGACTGGTGCACCGTCGAGCGGGACGCCGAGGTCGAGGTCGGACAGCGCAGCTTCCAGCGCCATCACGGCGGCTTGCGCCTCACTGGTGACCGGGTCAGCCGCCGCTGGCGGGAAGGCCTGCTCGGCCAGCTCCGACGGGGCAACCCGCAACGCCGCCGCGATTCGCTCAAGCAGGGAACGCCGGCCGACGATGCGCTCCCCGCGTTCGATCCGGGACAGGTAGCCCTCGGTGATCCCCGCGAGCTCCGCGACGGCCCGCAGGGTCATCCCGCGCCACGACCGGATCTCCCCGATCCGACGACCGATCGACCGCATGCCCTCATCAACCATCGCCCACCCTCCCCTCACCGGACCCCTCGCCGATGCCCCGGGGCATCGGCAAAGAGGTGACGCAAGGCTACGCCGCACACCCCTTACCGCCGAATCTGACGCTCGCGACCAGTTCCTTAAGACACCCGCATTTCCTGGTGGGTGCGATCAAGCCCATGGTGTCCCCCAGTGTGGACGCCACCGACGGTTCAGACTGGTGGTGTGAACACCCCGTACAAGAGGCTGTCCGTAGTCTTCGTGTGCACGGGGAATATCTGCCGATCCCCGATGGCCGAGATCGTCTTCGCTGACGCGCTGCGCCGGGAGGGCCTGGCCCACCAGGTACGGGTGAGCAGCGCGGGTACTGATGGCTGGCACGTCGGCGAGCCCGCCGACCCGCGCGCCACCGAGACCCTGCGCGGGGCTGGTTACGCCGGCACGCACGTCGCCGCGCGGCTCGGCCCGCGACACCTGGCCGCGGACCTACTGGTGGCCCTGGACTACGGCCATCTGGCGGCACTGCGCCGGCTGGTCGCCGAACCGGATCGCGTGGCGCTGCTGCGATCGTTCGACCAGTCCGCTGGTAGGGACCTCGACGTGCCCGACCCTTACTACGGTGGCGAGCACGGTTTCGACGGCGTGCTCGCCATGGTGCGCGCGGCGGTACCCGGGTTGCTGGCGTGGGTGCGCCACCGGCTATGAACCCCGCCGAGTTCGTCGCCGCGATCACCGGCCAGCCGGTGCGGGCCGCGACACCTCGGGGCATCATCTGGCTGGTCGAGCTGGGCGACAGGCGCACCGTGGTGGCAAAACGGGGAGAATCCGGGCAGGCGATGGCCGAGGCGGCCGGACTGCGCTGGTTGGCAGTACCCGGTGGCCCGCCGGTCCCCCGGGTCCATGGGCACAACG
Source organism: Pseudonocardiaceae bacterium (assembly GCA_050699895.1). Lineage (GTDB taxonomy): Bacteria > Actinomycetota > Actinomycetes > Mycobacteriales > Pseudonocardiaceae. The sequence goes on along the minus strand of JBOHFY010000356.1, from coordinate 9,623 downwards.
AACACTGGCTGGTCACCGAGCACATACCGGCCGGCCGAACCGACGGCGCCGCGGCCGAGCGGCTCGGGCGTGAGCTCGCCGTGCTACACGCCGCGGGTGCCCCGGCCTTCGGCGCGCCGCCCCCAGGGGGACCACCGCAGGCGTGGATCGGCGCCGCCCCGATGGTCAACATCACCGCGCCCGAATGGCCGCAGTGGTACGCCGAACACCGGGTGCTGCGTTACCTGCGCGTCGTGGTGGACCGTGGCACGGTGAACGCCGAGCAGGCCCGCGCCGTGCACCGCGCGTGCGAGCGAGTCGGCGAGCTGGCCGGACCAGCCGAGCCGCCGGCCCGGCTGCATGGCGACCTGTGGTCGGGCAACGTGCACGCCGGCGCCGACGGGCGGGTGTGGCTGCTCGACCCGGCCGCGCACGGCGGGCACCGGGAGACCGACCTGGCGATGCTCGCGCTGTTCGGCTACCCGCACCTGGAGCGGGTGCTCGCCGGTTACACCGACGTCGCCCCACTGGCGCCCGGCTGGCGAGCGCGTGTCCCCCTGCACCAGTTGTTCCCGCTGCTAGTGCACGCGGTGCTGTTCGGTGGCGGTTATGGCGCGAGCGCGGCCGCCGCCGCGCGGGCGGCGTGCGGATGAGCACCGGTTACCGTGGTGGCATGCGGTGGCGGTTCCTGCTGCGCCCCGGCTGGGTGGCGCTGACGGCGGCGGTGATCTGCTTCACCATCGCGGCGTTCAGCGTGCTCGCGCCATGGCAGTTCCGCCGCGCCGCGCAGCGCGCGGAGCGCAACACCAGCATCGAGAGCTCTTTCACTACCCCGCCGCGGCCGCTGCGCGGCGTGCTCTCCGCCCACTCCGCGCCGACGCGGGCCACCGAGTGGCGGCAAGTTCAGGTCACCGGGCGCTACCTGCCCGACACTGAGCTGGTCGCCCGGCTGCGCACCATACAGGGTGAGCCAGCGTACGAAGTGCTGGTTGCGCTCCGGCTGGCCGACGAATCAACCATCCTGGTGGACCGCGGTTATCTGCGCCCGGCCGAGGGAGTGCGGATACCGGAGTATCCTCCGGTGCCGGGTGGCGAGGTGACCGTGACCGGCCGGCTGCGAGCCGACGAGCTGGACCCGCAACACGGCGAGGTTGTGCGACGAGACGGTCACCGGCAGGTGTACGCCGTGAGTACCGCCACGGTGAGCGCCGCGACCGGGGTGCGGCTGGAGCCGGGGTACCTCCAGCTGGTGAACCACACCCCAGGGGTACTGTCCGCGCTGCCGCTGCCGCAGCTGGACGCTGGGCCATCTTTCGCCTACGCGCTGCAGTGGATCGCCTTTGGCGTGATGGCCCCGCTGGGGCTGGCCTACTTCGCCTGGAACGAAGCGACCGAAGGGCGCCGCGAGGACGATCGGTCACCGGAGGTGGATGACGACACAGCGGACCCGCACGATCCACCGGTGGCAGCGTTCGCCGACCGGTACGGTCGCTGAGCCACCGCGGCCAGTGCCGCGGCGAGCGCTGCGGCCGCGAGCCCGACAACCCGGGACAGCTCGACTCCCCGGGCGAGGTCACCAGCATCGGGGGCGCGGCCGTGGCCCAGTACCGGGCGCTGCTCGGTACCGTGCGGGTAGACCGTGCGCCCACCCAGCCGCACCTCCAACGCACCCGCGAACGCCGCCTCGACCTGCCCGGCGTTGGGGCTGGGATGCGCGGCCGCGTCGCGCCGCCAGGCTTGCCAGGCCCCGCGAGCCGAACCGCCCACCAGCGGCGCGCACAGGGTGGTCAGCACGGCGGCCGCTCGAGACGGCAGCAGGTTGGCCAGGTCATCCAGCCGCGCCGCAGCCCAGCCGAACCGCCGGTAGCGTGGTGAGCGGTACCCGACCATCGCATCCAGGGTGTTGACCGCTCGGTAGGCCAGTAACCCGGGCGCGCCGGCTACCGCGCCCCAGAGCAGGGGGGCGACAATGGCGTCGGAGGTATTCTCGGCGATCGACTCCACGCTGGCTCTCGCTATACCGGCCAGGTCGAGAGTGTGGGGGTCGCGGCCGCACAGCCGCGGTAGTCGGGCCCGGGCGGTGTCGAGGTCCCCGGCGTCCAGCACCCGGGCCATCACGGCGCCTTCCTCGGCTAGCGAGGCCCCACCCAGGGCGATCCAGGTAGCGAGCGCGGTTCCGGCCACCCGCACGGCGGCGCGCCCACGCCCGGCCCGTTCCAGCACGCCACCGACCACCGCCGCGGCACCGACCAAGGCGCCGGTGTACACGAGCCCGGCCAGCCGGTGCTCGGCATAGCAGGCGCGCTCAACCGTCGCGGCCGCTCGCCCGAAAGCGGCCACCGGGTGATAACGGCGCGGATCGCCGAACACCGCGTCGGCGGCGACCCCGAGCAGCAGTCCGACCGCCCGCGCTGCACCCACTCCTCGACCTTCCCGATGTCCGGACCGAAGCGGGCACCCTACCGACGGAGCTCGCTCTTGCGGACCTTGCCCATCTCATTGCGGGGCAGCGCGGGCAGGTAGTGCACCACCCGGGGTCGCTTGTGCGGCGCGAGCAGCCCCGCGACGTGCTCCGCGAGCTCCGCCGGGGCGGGCGGCGGGTCGCCGGCGGCGACCACCCAGGCCACCACCCGCTCCCCGAGGTCGGGATCGGGCTCCCCGGTCACCGCCACCTCGGTGACCCCCGGGTGCTCCAGCAAAGCGTTCTCGATCTCCCCCGCGCCGATCTTGTATCCGCCGCTGGAGATCAGGTCCGTGGCGCGGCGACCGACCAGCCGCAGGTCACCATCCGGGCTGCGGGTGGCGAGGTCGCCGGTACGAAACCAGCCCTCGCGTGTTACCTCGGCGGTGGCGTCAGGCCGGTTGAGGTAGCCGAGAAACAGCGTCGGGCCGGCGACCTCGATCTCACCGACGGTCTCGTCGTCTGGCCCCTCGAGGATCCCGCCGTGGTCGTCCACCAGCCGCAGCACCACTGAGTCCAGCGGCGGCCCGACGCTGTCCGGTCGGCGTGGCCCGTCGATCCGCACCGCGCAGGTGATCAGCGACTCGGTCATCCCGTACCGCTGCACCACGTGCTGACCGGTGGCCGCCGCGATTCGCCGGTGGTCGCGGGCGGACAGCGCGGCCGAGCCCGACACCAGCAGCCGCGCTCGACCCAGCGCCGCGGCGACCTGGGGATCCCGCTCGGCGGCCGCGGCCAGCCGGTGGTACATCGTCGGCACTCCGAACAACATCGTCGCGGAGCCACCCAGCTCCCGGGCCACTCCGTCGACCGAGAACGAGCTCAGATGGTGCAGCGCGCCCCCGAGCCGCAGCGGCCCGAGCACGCCGAGCACCAGGCCGTGCACGTGGAACAGTGGCAGCGCGTGCACCAGGACGTCCTGGGCGGTCCATCCCCAGGCTGCGGCCAGCGCGTCGATGTCCGCGGCGAGCGCGCGGCGCGGTAGCACCACGCCCTTGGGCGGGCCGGTGGTGCCTGAGGTATAGACGATCAGTGCCGGCGACTCGGGATCCGCCTCAGGCGGCATCAACCCGCCCTGCGCCAGCAGATCGACGTCTAGCCGCGGCAGGGCACGCAACGGCTGCGGCAGCGAGGCGTGCGGAGCGGTGAGCACGAGATCGGGAGTCGCATCGGAAACGAGGTGCCGCAGCTCGCGGGTCCCCAGCCGGGGATTGACCGGCACCGCGGGCACGCCGGCCGCGAGTGCCGCCACTATCGCCACGCAGGTCTCCAGCTCCGGCTGCGCCCAGATCGCGACCCGCCGGGCATCGGACACTTGACGCGCCAGTGCCGCAGCTGTCACGCGCAGCTCTCGATAGGTCACAGAACGCTGCCCGAACCGCACCGCCTCGGCATCGGTGGGCTCATGCAAGGTCGGGAACAATGGCGCCGCGCCCACGTGGCATCCTTTCGCGGTCGTGTCCGACGTCCCATACCGTTAAGGACAGCAAGGGCACATCCTGGCTGTTCGTCCGCGATCAAGATTAAATACGCGGCCTTGCATCCACCCATGTTGCACTACGCTGTGCGGGCATCGCGGGTAAACTGGCTCTGACGGTGCTGGTGAGCTGGGAAATGCGTTGCGGGCTGATGCCGAGAATCACGGCGGCGTCGCGCACTGAAAAACCGCGCTGGATCAGCAAGCGGGCGGTCGCGCTGGTGCGGGCGGTCGCAGTCGCGGCAAGCTCGTCAGCTTGCTCGCGCAAGGCTCGAACCTCTGCGGCGGCCGCATCCACGACAAGATCGCCAGTGCGGTAGTCGTAAGCCAGCCGTAGCGCGGGCATGTCCTCATCGGGCCGATCATCGGCCATCACCACGACCTCGCGCACCGCCCGATCGAGCGCGGGCAGGGTCCGCGCGTACGTATGCGCGCCTTCCAGTTCGGGGACATCGGCCAGCCAGGCGCCGTCCTCGCGGGTCACCATCACCCGGTAGACGTGCTCAGCGCTCATCCCAGCCATCCTTTCGACGAACGCGATCTCAACGTCTACCCAATAGACACTACAAGTGTCAAGCTGGTAGACACCACGCCTCGATCGCCTGCCTGGCATGCTGCGCGTGGTGACGACTGAGCTTGGCTCCGCCGCTGCGCCGCTCCGGGCTGGTCGCACGTGAGCATTCGCGCCGAGGGGGAGCGGATCGCGCACCTGCTCGGGCTGGAAGAGCTGCCGGGGGAAGGCGGGCTTTTCCGCCGGACCTACGCCGACGCGCACAGCTCGGTGATCTACTTCATGCTGCTCGCCCCGGACTTCTCGGCGCTGCACGCGCTAGACAGCGTGGAGACCTATCACTGGTACGCCGGATCGCCGCTGCGGATGCTGCTGCTCCACCCGGGTGGGCAGATCGAGCAGCCAGTCCTGGGGCCGGACCTTGCGACGGGAGCGAGACCGCAGGTCGTGGTGCCTGCGGGAGTGTGGCAGGGTTCCTACCCGCTCGGCGCATGGACGCTAGCGGGTACCACCATGGCGCCACCCTTCGAGTGGTCGGCCTTTCGCCTCGGTCGGCGCATGGAACTGCTCGCGAGCTGGCCGGACGCGGCACCCCGGATCCGGGCCCTTACCCGGACCTGACCGTTGTTACCAGGTCGGGCGCGCCGAAACTCCGCCGTCCACCACGAGATCCTGTCCGGTGATCCACTCAGCCATCGAGGAGGCCAGGAATACACAGGCGTTGCCTACGTCAGCTGGCCGCCCGAGCCGCCCCAGCGGTGCCGTGCGCCGAAATCGCGCGACACCGTCCGGCCAGTCGAGGTCTAGGCCGTCGCGCCAGATCAGCCCGGGAGAGACGCTGTTGACCCGAATGCGCTGCCGGCCGTACTCTAACGCCGCGGCGCGCGCAAAGTGGATCACTGCGCTCCCGGTCAGGTTGGTGTCGACGACCGCCGCACCGGCTGCCGCGAACGCGCGGGCTATGCCACCGCCAAGGGTGCCACTCGCACCGGTCACCACGGCCACGGTCCCGCTCAGGTCCCATGCCACCCTGCGCCCCCTCGTCACATCAATAGCACAGTGGCTGTCAGGCCAGCAGGCCGATCCGTCCAGCGAATTCCCGTACTTCCGGGGCATAGGACGGCTTGGCGCGCTTGACAAGTGTGCTCACCATGCTGCGGACTTCCCGCTTGTGCTGGAAGTCCTGCGGACAGAGCCGTTTGGCCATCTTCAGATGCACAAAGACGGCAGCGTCATTGTTCCGGCAGACATAGCACTGGGCGACCTGATACAGGTGCGAGGTCTTCCGCTCCAACGACGGGATCTGGGAGATATCCACGTTGTCCGCGAGGCGCAACGCTTCGGATATCTCAGTACTTACTCGGCGACGTGAACCACGCCTGCTTGGCGGCACTGATCCGCTCACCCAACTCCTCCAACGTGGGAAGCTGCCCAGGATCAGCGAGCGCCACAGAGCGGTAGGTGAACAACGCCCGTTCCACCTCGGCCAGCCGGGGGTTCACCGGCCCCTCATGATTCTCGCTCGGCGGTTCACCCAGCAACGCTGAGGCACCTACCCCAAGCACCTTGGCCAGCTTGCGCAGCACCGGCACCGACGGTGTCTTGCTGTCAGCCTCGATCATCTCCAGGTAACGCACCGTGATACCCGCATGCGTGGCCAGCGATACCGTGCTCATCCGCCGCTGGAGGCGGTACAGCCGGACAAGCGCACCGGTCGGAATGTCAGGCACCACTGTCACCTCACGAGAGGAGATTAGGTACGGGTGGGCGCAGCAGGGTTCGAACCTGCGACCGCTCGCGTGTAAGGCGAGAGCTCTTCCGCTGAGCTATGCGCCCGACGCCACCAGGGATCCCCCGGGCGGCGCGGTGGGTTTCAGGTTGGCAACGTGGCCAGGGCCTGTTTCCAGGCGGTCTGGTCACGAGCTTCGTCAGGCCGCTTCATCTCGGCGAAGCGGATCACACCGTCCGTGTCCACCAGGAAGGTACCCCGGTTAGCGATGCCGGCCTCGTCGTTGAACACCCCGTAGTCTCCCGCGACCTTGCCATGTGGCCAGAAGTCGGACAGCAGGGGGAAGTCGTAGCCCTCCCGCTCCGACCAGGCCTTGAGCGTGTACGCCGAATCCACCGACACCGCCAGCACTTGCGTATCGGAGTTCTGGAACTCCGCGAGGTCGTCACGGAGCTGGCAGAGCTCACCACCACAGATAGGGCTGAAGGCCAGCGGGTAGAACACCACGAGCACGTGGCGGTCACCGCGAAGCTCCGACAGCGTCCACTCCTGACCGTTGTGATCCCTCAGCGTGAAGTCCGGCGCCTGGTCCCCGATCTCCAGTGGCATACCCAGCCCTCCTCGACTCATCCCGGCCTCGCGCCGGTCGGCGCGAGGCCTCCCAGCACACTGTGTTTCCCAACACAGTGTGCTGGCGGTTCAGCGTTTAGACTTGGCCGCCTTCGGCGTGGCCAGCCTAGTGGCTGCCCAGTCGTCGCTCACGCTGATGTTGGACGTCTGCGCGAGACCGACCGTGGGGGCCGCCTCAGCGATGTCCGAGGGCTCGACATGACCCTCCCGGCCAGTCTTGGGCGTGAACACCCAGATCACGCCATTATCAGCCAACGGCGCCCTGGCGTCGACGAGAGTGTCTACGAGATCGCCGTCCTGGTCGCGCCACCACAGCAGCACCACATCGACGATCTCGTCGGAGTCCTCGTCGACCAGGTCAGCACGGATCACCTCCTCGATCGCCGCTCGCACGTCATCATCGACGTCGTCGTCCCAGCCGAGCTCCTGCACGACCATGTCCGATTCGATCCCGAGCCTCTCGGCAACGCCGAGTTTGCCGGTGTCTCCCGCCGCAGCGGCGACCACGGTGTTCACCCCTCCACAATGTCAAGCCTGGCGAGGTCCGCCCGGCGATCTATTACCCGATGGCGTCCCAGCGAACACCGCCAGCCGGCTGGAGCGCAACTGCCAGCGGCGGGACACGCCGATGTGGGGTTATCAGGTGGCCGATCTGTGGATAGCGGTGACACCGACCGCGAGGCCGACAAGCATGGGGCACGATGGTCATAGACAGCCAGCGCCACGCTACCGCGGGCCGGCCTACCACAACAGTTGGAGGCGAGGAGACCCCTTGACCACGCAGAAAGATCGCACACCCGCTCGGGTGCGGGTCATCCGCGACGGGATGGCGGCTCACCTGCCCGACATCGACCCGGACGAGACCGCGGAGTGGCTGGAAGCCTTCGACTCCTCGGTGCTGTCCGGGGGCAAGCAGCGGGCGCGGTACCTGATGTTGCGGCTGCTCGAGCGGGCCCGCGAGACAGGCATCGGCGTACCGTCGTTGACCAGCACAGACTACGTCAACACCATCCCCACCGAGAATGAGCCGTGGTTCCCCGGTGACGAAGACACCGAGCGACGCTACCGCGCCTGGATCCGGTGGAACGCGGCGATGATGGTGCATCGGGCGCAGCGTCCCGGCGTGGGCGTCGGCGGGCACATCTCCACCTACGCCTCCTCGGCCGCGCTCTACGAGGTGGGCTTCAACCATTTCTTCCGGGGCAAGAACCATCCCGGCGGCGGCGACCAAGTCTATATCCAGGGCCACGCGTCTCCCGGTATCTACGCTCGGGCGTTCCTGGAGGGTCGACTGCCCGCCGCCCAGCTCGACGGGTTCCGCCAGGAACTCTCCCACGCCGGCCCCGGTGGCGGCCTGCCTTCCTACCCGCACCCTCGGCTGATGCCGGACTTCTGGGAGTTCCCCACCGTCTCGATGGGACTGGGCGCGATCAACGCGATCTTCCAGGCCAGGCTTAACCGCTACCTGGCGGCTCGCGGCCTCAAAGACACCTCCGACCAGCACGTGTGGGCCTTCCTCGGCGACGGTGAGATGGACGAGCCGGAGTCCCGCGGGCAGATCCAGGTCGCGGCCACCGAGGGGCTGGACAACCTCACCTTCGTGGTGAACTGCAACCTGCAGCGCCTTGATGGTCCGGTCCGGGGCAACGGAAAGATCATCCAGGAGCTGGAGTCGTTCTTCCGCGGCGCCGGCTGGAATGGCATCAAGGTGATCTGGGGCCGCGAGTGGGACGGCCTGCTGTTCGCCGACCGTCAGGGCGCGCTGGTGAACTTGATGAACGTCACAGCCGACGGTGATTACCAGACCTACAAGGCCAATGACGGCGGCTACGTGCGGGAGCACTTCTTCGGCCGGGACCCGCGCACCAAGGAGCTCGTCAAAGACCTGTCCGACGCCGACATCTGGAACCTCAAGCGCGGTGGGCACGACTACCGCAAGGTGTACGCCGCCTACCAGGCCGCCACCCAGCACCACGGCCAGCCCACGGTGATCCTGGCCAAGACCATCAAGGGCTACGGCCTGGGCCCGCACTTCGAGGGTCGCAACGCCACCCACCAGATGAAAAAACTCACCCTGCAAGACCTCAAGCACGTCCGCGACGCTCAGCGCATCCCCCTCTCCGACTCCCAGCTCGAGGAGGACCCCACGCTGCCGCCGTACTACCACCCGGGGCCGGACGCGCCAGAGATTCAGTACATGTGCGAGCGCCGCCGGGTGCTCGGCGGGTTCCTCCCCGAGCGACGGACCAAGTCCAAGACCCTGGTGCTGCCCGGGGACAAGGTCTATGACGTGCTGCGTCGCGGGTCGGGTAAGCAGGAAGTCGCCACCACGATGGTGTTTGTCCGGCAGCTCCGCGAACTGATCAAGGATCACCAGATCGGGGCGCGATTCGTGCCGATCATCCCGGACGAGGCGCGCACATTCGGCATGGACTCGATGTTCCCCACCCAGAAGATCTACAACCCGCATGGCCAGCTCTACACCTCGGTGGACGCCGAGCTGATGCTGGCCTACCGGGAGAGTGAGCAAGGCCAGATCCTGCATGAGGGCATCAACGAGGCGGGTTCCACCGCGTCGTTCATCGCGGCGGGTACCTCCTACGCCACCCACAACGAGCCGCTGATCCCGGTCTACATCTTCTACTCAATGTTCGGCTTCCAGCGCACCGGCGACGGCCTGTGGGCGGCGGGCGACCAGATGACCCGTGGTTTCCTGCTCGGCGCGACCGCCGGGCGCACCACGCTGGTCGGCGAGGGTTTACAGCACAACGACGGGCACTCTCACCTGCTCGCCGCGACCAACCCCGCCGTGGTGGCCTACGACCCGGCCTGGGGT
>JBOHFY010000355.1:0-13037 GCA_050699895.1 Pseudonocardiaceae bacterium | reverse complement strand
GAGTAAGCGGGTGGGCTAGCGTGGCGTGGTGCGAACCGTGCCCTGGTGGGCTGTGCTGTCCTCGGCCTGTGCTCCGGTGCTGCTCATCGGTGGTTGGCAACTCGCCGCTGCTCGGCAGCCGGGTGGTTTCGACCCGGTGAGTCAGACGATCAGTGCGCTGGCCGCCCGCGGCGCCGCCGACCGCTGGATCATGAGCACGGCTCTGGCTGGAGTCGGCGTGTGCCACGCGATCACGGCCGCGGGGCTAGCGCCGGTGGCCGCTGCGGCTCGCCTGCTGCTCGCCACCGGCGGTGCCGCCACTGTGGTGGTGACAGCGCTCCCGTTGCCGGTCACCGGGGACTCGCCGGCGCACGTCGTCGCCGCGTCAGTGGCTTTTTCCACGCTGTCGCTGTGGCCCGCTTTGGCGGGGAGCGGGGCCAGGCCTGGACGTGGCGTCTGGCTCTCCGCCGCCGGGGGACTGCTCGGGCTGCTCGGTTGGTTCGGGCTCGAGTACTTCGCCGGGGGCCCGAGGCTCGGGCTCTCCGAGCGGGTGCTCGCCGGGGCTCAGGCGCTGTGGCCGCTCGCGGCCGTGCTGCTGGCGCGCCGCCGCTAGAGCCCTGCGGTGTGGTCCAATTCGAGGCACACTCACGTTGTGGGGGACCGCTGATGACAACACCAGACGCATGACCGAGGACAAGGCGCGCGGCCCGGGGCCGGCCAGCTCGCTCACCGAGGCGATCGTCAGCTACTACGACGAAACCTGGCTCGACTACCGCCTGCTGTGGCTCAACCCGGACAACCTGGCGGTCCACTTCGGCTACACCGATGCCAGTACCCGCGGTCATACCGATGCGTTGACGAACATGAACCGGGTCCTGGCGGACCGGGTGCGGATCCAGCCTGGCGAGCGTGTCCTGGATGCGGGCTGCGGGGTCGGCGGCAGCAGCCTGTGGTTGGCCACCGAGCGCGGCGCCCACGTGGTCGGGATCACGCTGGCCGCCAGGCAGGCCGCGATGGCGCGAAGGCATGCCGCCCGGCGGGGGCTGACCGACCGCGTCCACTTCGACGTGGCTGACTTCACCGCGACGCCCTTTCCGGACGCGAGTTTCGACATCGTGTGGGCGGTGGAGAGCTTGTGCCACGCGCCCCGCAAGACCGCCTTCTACCAGGAGGCGGCTCGGCTGCTGCGCCCCGGTGGACGGGTGGTCGTCGCCGACTTCATCCGTGCCGCCCGCCCGCTGGACCCAGCCGGTGAGCAACTGCTGCACGAGTGGCTCGACGGCTGGGCTGTGCCTGACATCGACACCTCCGCCGAACATCTGGGGCACCTGGCCGCCGCCGGATTCACCGATGCCCGCCTGGACGACGTGACCGTGCACACCCGCCCATCGCTACGGCGGTTGTACCGCATGGCGTACTGGACTTATCCGCTGGCCGTGCTAGGCCGCCGCACGGGAGTTCGCTCCCCCGTCCAGCACGGCAACGTGATCGCTTCACTACGCCAGTACCAAGCCCTCCGCCACAGCACCTGGTTCTACGCCATCCTCTCAGCCACCAAACCTTAGGATGTGCGCAGGGCTAGGAGGAGGCCGTCGCCTACGGGGAGCATGAGGGGGAGGAGGGTGTCGTCGTCGCGCACCATGGTGGCGACCTCGCGTAGGGCGGCGGTACGCGGGTCTCTTGCCGTCGGATCGGCCACCTTGCCGCTCCACAAGGCGTTGTCGAACGCGATCACCCCGCCGGTGCGCAGCAACCGCACACCGGCCTGGAGATAGCGCGGGTACTCGGTCTTCGCGGCGTCGACGAACACCAAGTCGTAGCCGCCGTCGGTGAGCCGGGGCAGCACGTCCAGGGCTTGCCCCATGATCAACCGGTAGCGAGACGGCGGGAACCCGGCTTCGGTGAACGCCTGCCGGGCGGCGCGCTGATGCTCGGGCTCGACATCAATGGAGGTGAGTACCCCGTCGGGGGCCATCCCGCGCAGCAGCCACAGCCCACTGGTGCCCGCGCCGGTACCGACCTCAACCACGGCACGGGCGTCGAGCGCGCTGGCCAGAAACCGCAGCGCGGCGCCGCCACCTGATCCGATGGGGCTGGCGCCCAACTCCTGCCCGCGTTCCCGCGCCGCGGCCAGTATCTCGTCCTCGGTGACGAAGCTCTCCACGTACCCGCGCACGGCACTGTCGGAGGGGGCGGGTGACCCCCCTGCGCTGCCGGTCGACCTCATACCCGCAGCGTAGCGCCGCGCGCCGCCCCGCCTGGGCGCCGCCGCGCCGGATCAGTGGATCCCGGCGGATCTCCACCCCATGGCCCACTCTTAGGATCTTCTTAGCCAGCCCTTACCCGGGGCACACGCCGACGCGCCATCATGGGGAACGGGATCCGATGGGACCGGCTAGCCGGGCTCCTGGCGGACCTGCGGTGACAGCAGTGAAGCGGTGACAGCAGGGAAACAGGGAAGCATTGACAGCTACTTCCGTGTTGCACTACCTATGCCCCGTCGTCAACCCGGAAGTGGGAGATCCAGCCGATGGCCAACCAGACCCGCTTCCGCGATCTTGCTCCTGGACAGGCGATCTCCCTCGTCCGGGCTGACGACGAGGCGGCTCGGGCAGCCGAGGCATGGGTCCCACCCTCGTGGGACCAGGTGGTGCGGGAGCACGCCGACCGAGTTTACCGGTTGGCTTACCGCCTTTCCGGCAATCAGCACGACGCCGAGGATCTCACCCAGGAGACATTCATTCGGGTGTTCCGCAGCCTGGGGTCCTACAAGCCCGGTACCTTCGAGGGTTGGCTGCACCGGATCACCACCAACCTGTTCCTGGACATGGTGCGTCGCCGGTCCCGGCTGCGGATGGAGGGCCTACCCGAGGACACCGACCGACTCGTCGGCGGTGGGCCTAGCCCGGAGCAGGTCTATGTCGCGACTCATCTTGACCCGGATCTCCAGGAGGCATTGGACGGCCTCGTGCCAGAATTCCGCGCGGCTGTCGTACTCTGTGACGTAGAGGGTCTCTCCTACGAGGAGATCGGCGCCACGCTCGGGGTCAAACTCGGGACGGTGCGCAGCCGGATCCACCGCGGCAGGCAGGCGCTCAAGGCGGCGCTCGAACAGCGGCGCGCCCAGGCCGAGTAAGGAGGCTTGATGACGGACCTGCTCGGTCGCGGCTTTTCCGACTTGGTGGCTGGCCTCAACGCGGGACAGCACCTGGCTGTGGATGCCGTCGTGGCCTTTGTCGACGGAGAGCTCGGCCCAGCCGCTCGCGACCGCGCCTCCGCCCATCTCAGCGAGTGTCAATCCTGTGTCGCGGAGGTCGCCGCGCAATGCCAGGCTCGCAGTGTGGTTCGTTCGGCCTGGTGCCCGTCGGCTCCCGCCGACTTGCTGGCCGCGCTGCGCGACATCCCGCACACCGCTGATCTGCCCGACGTTCCAGCCCCGCCGCTGGGTTCGAGTCAGCGGTGGGGCACCGGACCCTCGGTACTCGGTCGTTGGATCGGGCGATAGCGGCGCTACGCACATTTCACCAGGGCGCAGGCACACTGGGTGATCGCTAGCGCAATAGTCACCCGGGAGACCATGGCCACGCCGCAGAATCACGACTCCGACCAGCCCTTCATGACAGGGGGGCATTCGGGGCGGCCGGTGTTCGTCTCGACACCGGCACAACCGCCCGCGGTCGATCCAGCTGCGGCGCAAGCGTTCGGCCGACCCCCTGGAGTGCTCGGAGCCTTTGCCGATCAGCCGGATGCCGGCTCAGCCTGGACCGCCGCGCCGCCGCCCCCGGAGGCGCTGGCGGCGGCGTTCGGTAGGCCGTTTGACTCCGCTGAGCCGCTCCAGCGCCCTCCTGGGCGCAACGGCGCGCGGCCCTCGGGTGGGTTGGAGCGGGAGGACGACTTCTGGCCGCACGGCGCGGGCCGCGACCCGTGGCGTGATCCCTGGGCGGCTGCGGTGCTGGGCGCCCCCGCGGTTGCCCAACCGCACCGCGACGCCGATGAACCGCCGCCAGGAGCCCGGCTCAGTCTGGCGGACGTGCTGTTCGGTCGTCGAGTGAGCAACCGGGCGCTCGCCCTGCTGGCGGCGGTGGCGCTGGTGATCGGCGGAGCCGGCGGACTTGTGGGTTGGCTCACCGCGGCGGGCGGCACCCTGCTGCACGATCCGGGCGTCACGCTGACGCAGGTGCAGCCGGTGATCGATCGCCCGGCGGGCTCGGTGGCGGCGGTCGCCGCTCGGGTGCTGCCCGTAGTGGTGTCCTTGGAGTTCCGAGTCGGCGGTCAGGGCGGATTTGGCTCCGGTGTGGTGATTGACGGTCATGGTTACTTATTGACCAACAACCACGTGGTTGCTCCTGCGGCGGACATTCCGCAGGCTACCCTGGAAGCGGTGTTCAGTGACGGGACACGGCTGCCCGCGCGGATCGTGGGCCGGGATCCCAAGACCGACCTCGCGGTGGTCAAGGTGGAGGTCGCTAACCCAATGGTGGCGCAGCTGGGCCGTTCGGCGACGCTGAAGCCAGGTGACCCGGTCATCGCTATCGGGTCTCCACTCGGCCTCGCTGGCACGGTGACCAGCGGTATTGTCAGCGCGGTGGACCGGCCAGTGCGGTTGGAGGGGGATGGTGGCGGCAATGCGGTGATCGACGCGATCCAGACCGACGCGGCGATCAACCCCGGCAACTCTGGCGGAGCGCTGGTGGACGCCGCCGGCGCGGTGGTGGGTATCAACACCGCGATCCGCACTGTGGGCACCAGCGGAGGGGGCACTAGCGAGGGCGGGGGCTCCATCGGGCTCGGCTTCGCCATCCCGATTGATGCGGCCAGGACGATCGCGCAGGAACTGATCCGCACGGGGCATTATCAGCACGCCGAGCTGGGTATCAACGCCTCGTCGGTGACCGACGGCCGTTCCGACGGCGCCCGAGTGCAGAACGTGCAGCAGGGCAGCGCCGCGGCGCAGGCCGGCATCCTGGAGAACGATGTGATCACCAAGGTCGGCAACCGGGCCGTGGGCAGCGCCGACGCGCTGATCGTCGCGATTCGTGAGCGGGCTATCGGCGAACGGGTACCGATCTCACTTGTTCGCGACGGCCGGCCCCTGATGGTGACCGTCACCCTGAAGTCTGACTAACCCGCATTCAGCAGGCTCAGCGGGCTCATCGGTACCGTGATAACCACGCTGAGCCTGCTGGATGCAGAGTCAGCGGTTCTTCGGCGTCGGGCGTAGTCTTCCCGGCTTGTGAGGCTGCAGGACCTCGTCTATGCCGTCTACGGGCGTCGGTTGGCCCGCCAGCTTGGCAGCGGCAACCGGCCCCGCCATGTTGCGGTGATCATGGACGGTAATCGCCGCTGGGCCAAGGAAGCCGGGTTCGCCGACGTCAGTGATGGTCATCGGGTTGGTGCGGCCAAGCTGGTCGAGCTGCTTGGCTGGTGTCAGGAGAGCGGTGTCGAGATCGCGACGTTCTGGTTACTGTCTCCGGATAACCTGCGCAACCGGCCGCCAGAGGAGGTGGAGCCGTTGCTGGAGATCATCGCCGATGTCGTCGACGGGCTGTGCGCACCGGACACGCCCTGGCGAGTGCGGGTCGTCGGCGCGCTCGACCTGCTGCCGCCAGAGATGGCGCAACGGCTGACCAGCGCCGCGGCTCGGACCCGGGATCGGCCAGGGTTGGCGGTGAATGTCGCGGTGGGCTACGGCGGCCGCCAGGAGATCGCCGACGCGTTGCGCAAACTGCTCCTCAAGCACGCCGAGGCCGGCACCACCATGGAGGAGCTCGCCGAGGTGCTCGACGTCGAGCAGATCGCCGAGCACCTCTATACCTCTGGCCAGCCCGATCCTGACCTGGTCATCCGCACCTCAGGTGAGCAGCGCCTGTCCGGTTTCCTGCTCTGGCAGTCGGCGCACTCAGAGTTCTGGTTCTGCGACGCCTACTGGCCCGCCTTCCGGAAGGTGGACTTCCTGCGCGCGCTGCGCGACTACGCCGCCCGCCACCGCCGATTCGGGTCGTGACCCGTGAGTGGCGATGCGAGTTATCGGTCGCATCGCCACTCACGGGATACTCATGACCATGAGTATCCCCCCCACCCCGGTCCGCGAGTACCTGCTATTGGGCCTGCGATTCGACCGGCTCATTGAGGGCTTCGTCGACGCTTACACTGGCGACGGCGCGCTGCGCCGCCAGGTGGACAACGAGCCGCGGCCAGATCCGGCGGCGCTGGCCCGCCGGGCGGCTCAGCTGCGGGCGGAGTTACCGGCCGCTGGATTGCCCGAGCCGCGGTTGCGCTTTCTGGACGCCCACCTGACCGCCTTGGAGTGCAGCGGGCGCGTGCTGGCTGGTCAGCGGGTCGGGTTCGTAGCGGAGGTGGAGGCATACTTCGACGTCGTCATCGAACCGGGTGATCCCGAGGCGTACCGCCAGGCCCATGCCGAGATGGACCGGCTGCTGCCCGGCGCTGGTCCCCTGGTTGATCGGTTGGCGGCGCACCGCGCCCGCGATGAGATTGCCCCGGAGCGGCTAGAGCCCGCTGTGCAGGCGCTGTCCAGCGCGTTGCGGGATCGGGTGCGGGCAACCTTTGGGCTGCCCGAGCAGGAGACCGTGCGGTACGAGGTGGTCACCGATAAGCCGTGGAGCGGGTTCAACTACTACCTCGGTGACTTTCGCTCGCGGGTGGCGATCAATGCGGATCTCGGGCACCGGATGGCAGGCGTGCCGCACCTGGTCGCGCACGAGTCTTATCCCGGGCACCACACCGAGCACTGCCGCAAGGAAGCTGGCCTGGTGCGGACACAGCACCACGCCGAGCAGACGATTTTCTTGGTGAATACCCCCCAGTGCCTCATGGCTGAGGGGTTGGCCGACCTGGGGCTGCGGGTCGCGGTCGGTCCCGGGTGGGGGCCGTGGGCCGAAGAGATCCTGGGAGATCTGGGACTGCGGATGGACGGCGAGCTCGCCGAGCGGCTGGAGGCGGCTGCGGCGGGACTGCTCGGTGTCCAGCAGGACGCCGCCCTGATGCTGCACGATAGGGGCCTTGACCCGGAGGATGTGCTGGCCTACCTGCAACGATGGCTGCTGGTTCCCGAAGCGCGGGCCAGGCAGATGCTGCGATTTCTCGCCGACCCGCTGTGGCGGGCCTACACCACCACATACGTGGAGGGCTACCGGCTGCTGCGCACCTGGCTGGAGGCCCGACCGCGGGCGCAGCCACTGAGTTCGCGCTACCTGCGGTTACTCGACGAGCCGCTCATCCCGTCAATGGTGCGCGCCGAATTGGCCCAGAAGGGCGCGTGAGCCTTTCAGGGACGGCCACACACCGGTACCGTGCGGTGGTAGCGGGATGTGCTGGACGCGTCTCGCCACGGGAGGCCCTGGTCGTGGCTTGTGTCGAGCGGGCGGGTAAACCGCCCACGGCGAGCACGGGAGGGTCGGCACCTGGCCCTCGTGGTCGGTCCCGCTGAGCCCGATAGGGGCGCCGCGGTAGCGATCAACCAGAGGCCGGCCGGCCCACCGAATAGCGGGCGCGGGTGCCGCGCACGCCAGGGAGCTGCCGTGATCGCTTCTCGCTCGCCACACTCCACTATCTCGGGTCTGCGCACGTACGTACTGGACACCTCGGTCCTGTTGTCCGACCCTTGGGCACTGCACCGATTCGATGAGCACGAGGTGGTGCTTCCACTGGTGGTCATCGGGGAACTGGAGGGCAAGCGGCATCACGCGGAACTAGGCTGGTTTGCCCGAGAAGCACTGCGCCTGCTGGACGATCTACGGGTTGCCCATGGCCGGTTGGATGAACCGGTCCCTATCGGCGAGCTGGGCGGCACCCTGCGCGTCGAGCTGAACCACTGTGACCCCTCGGTGCTGCCCGCCGGGTTTCGGACCGGCACCAACGACTCCCGGATTCTGGCCTGCGCGCTGAACCTGGTCGCCGATGGTTGCGCCGTCACGCTGGTCACCAAGGACATGCCGCTGCGGGTTACGGCGGGCGCGGTCGGGTTGCCCGCCGATGAGTACCGCGCGCAGGACGTGGTGCCCTCGGGGTGGACGGGGATGAGCGACGTCGAGGTCGCGCCCTCGGTGCTGGAGCAGCTTTACAAGGAGGGGATCGCCGATCTCACCGAACATCCGGAGGTCGCTGGCCTACCTTGTAACACCGGCTTGCGGCTGCTCGCGGGAACAGCGACCGCGCTGGGCCGGATCACTGCGGACAAGCGCGCCCGGCTGGTCCGCGGTGACCGCGAGGCGTTCGGCCTGCGCGGTCGCTCGGCTGAGCAGCGCATCGCGCTAGACCTGCTGCTCGACCCTGAGGTGGGCATCGTGTCCCTCGGCGGCCGGGCCGGGACCGGCAAGTCGGCGCTCGCGTTGTGCGCGGGTCTGGAGTCCGTGATGGAGCGCGGCGCGCATCGGCGGGTCGTTGTTTTCCGGCCGCTGTACGCCGTGGGTGGCCAGGAGCTGGGTTACCTGCCGGGCAATGAGAGCGAGAAGATGGCGCCCTGGGCGCAGGCGGTGTTCGACACCCTCGGCGCGATCGTCTCACCGGAGGTCATCGACGAGGTGATCGACCGCGGGATGCTCGAGGTGCTGCCGTTGACCCACATCCGGGGTCGGTCCCTGCACGACAGTTTCGTGATTGTCGATGAGGCGCAGTCTTTGGAGCGCAACGTGCTGCTGACGGTGCTGTCTCGGCTGGGCACGGGATCCCGAGTCGTGCTCACCCACGATGTCGCGCAGCGCGACAACCTGCGGGTGGGTCGGCATGACGGGGTGG
This sequence comes from Pseudonocardiaceae bacterium, assembly GCA_050699895.1. Taxonomy (GTDB): domain Bacteria; phylum Actinomycetota; class Actinomycetes; order Mycobacteriales; family Pseudonocardiaceae. Next base: position 4,301 of record JBOHFY010000355.1, on the reverse strand, counting down.
CCGCGGTGATTGAGAAACTGAAGGGGCACCCGCTGTTCGCCCACGTCACCCTCACCCGGTCGGAGCGTTCGCTGATCGCGGCGCTGGTCACCGAGATGCTGGAGGGTTACGCGCATTGAGTGGCTTGGCCGCTCTTCACGAGCTCCCGACCCGTACCTGGGTGCCGTGCAGAGCGGCCAGCCTGATGCCACTCGCGGAACCGGGTGCCACCAGAGCCACACCGTGGCGGGGGTCGGAGAAAACATCAAGGGCTTCCAGCACCTGCTGGAAGCAGCGAGCCGCCTTCTCGTAGCACCTCTGTGGCCGATGCATCGCGCTGAGCCCGCGCATCGCCGAGGCATCACGGTGGCGGTCAGCTAGCTCGTGCAGAGAGGTCAAGGCGTTCTCCAGCCGGGATAAGATCTCGGTGACGCGGCCGGCGGCGAGGGGAGGACAGGAGTGGTCAGCTGCGGCTCCGCACGCGGTGAGGGTCTGTTCGAAGCCTTCTAGCGCCGCATCAAGGCGGTGTGCAAGCCGGTGCAGCTCGCCCAGACCCCGCGGCGCCGGACCTTCCCGCCCGCCGTTGACCGCTCGCCGAGCGCCAGCGAGCATCAGTGCGCAGACTCCCCGCCAGTCGTCGTAGTACCCACGAATGAGAGAGATCCTGGCCAGGCGCACGCCCAGCGCCCAGCCAAGCCGGTCCGACTCGACCGAGTAAGCCTGATCGACGGCGCCGACCAGGGCCGTCCATTCGGTCTCGAACCAGCTGGCAGGGTCGGTGACCACGGATCTGACCACCGACTCGTCGGGGCGCCAGCAGGTCCCGCGTTCGACAGTTCCGGTCAGGGCGGAACTGGTCGTGGCCCGCCCCGCCTCCTCGGCCAGAGCCAGCCACCCCCCGAACGCCCGGTCCAGCGCGGCGAGTCGGTCGGCTTCCGGCTCCTGGGCGGCGAGCACTTCTCTGGAGTAGGCGCGGAGCAGGTCATGAAAGCGGTAACGCAACCGCACCGAGGCGTCGTGCCCGGCCACGTCGAGCAGGTGCGTATCGACCAGAGTGTCCACCAGCTCCTCAGCCCTGGCTTGGGAGACGTCGAGCAGAGCCGCGGCCACCCAGGGGGCGAAGTCGCGGATCTCGAGCAGCCCGAGGAGCCGGAAGGCACGCCGCGCAAGCACGTCTAGGTTGTCGTAGCTGCGCGCGAGGCTGGACCGCACGTCCAGATCGCCGTGCCGCAACGCCTCGAGGCGGTGGTGCTCGTCGGCCAGGTCAGCCTCCAGGCGTGACAACGGCCAGTGCGGTCGGGCGCCTAGTCGCGCTCCCGCGACCCGGACGGCCAACGGTAGGTAACCGCATAGCCGTACGATCTCCCTGGCTGCCGCGGGTTCCGCCGCGACCCGCTGCGGCCCAGCGACTCGCGCCAGCAGCTCGACGGCCTGGTCGGGCTCGAAGATGCCCAGATCGACCAGTCGAGCGCCGTTCAGGCCGGCCAGCCGCGTCCGGCTGGTCACCAGCACCACGCAGCCTGGAGTGCCCGGCAGCAGCGGCCGCAGCTGGGCTTCGCACTCGGCGTTGTCCAGCAGGATGAGCAGCCGCCGGTCGGCCAGCCGACTGCGATACAAGGCGGCACGTTCCTCGGCGTCGTCGGGAATCGCCATGCGGTCCATCCCGAGCGAACGCAGGAACCGGGCCAGGACGTCCGTCGGCGCGAGTGGGCGGGCCTGCGCGTCACTGAGGTTCACGAACAGCTGCCCATCAGGGTATTGGCCCCGTAGCCGGTGCGCGGTGTGCACGGCCAGTGTTGTCTTTCCCACGCCAGGTTTCCCGGTGATCACGACGAGCACCGCTGCCGACCGATCCGCCGCGGCGGCCAGGTGCGCGACCGTGGCGAGTGGGGCCTTGCGGCCGGCGAAGTCGGTGATGTCGGCGGGTAGCTGCGCCGGAGTGATCGAGGGTGTCGTGGTGGCCTCCAGTATTGGGTTGCCGGCCAGGATGGCGTGCTCCAGCCGTTGCAGCTCGGTGCCGGGCTCCAGCCCGAGCTGCTCGACCAGGGCGCTTCGGGTGCGGTGGTAGACCTCCAACGCCTCGACCTGCCGGCCTGCCTGGTATAGCGCGGTCATCAACAATCCCTGCAGCTGTTCTCGCATCGGGTGCCGCGCGGCCAGCTCGACGAGCTCAGGGATGATCGCATCGGCATGACCGCAGGCCAGCTCGGCGGCATACAGCTGGGCAAGGCCGGCCAGCCGGCGCTCGGTCAGCCGGTCGGCCTCGGCGCGCAGCGGCGGCAGATCGGCGATATCACTGAAGGGGTCTCCGCGCCACAACCGGAGTGCGGCGCGCAGCAAGGCGACAACGCGTGCCGGCTGCCCGGCATCGGTCCCCTGAGCGGGCCCTTCCGTGAGCCCTTCCGTGAGCCCCTTGGCGATCATGGACTCGAATCGCTCGGCGTCGAGCTCGCCAGGGTGCACCCGCAGCGTGTAACCGCCGTGCTCGAAGAGGATCCGCGCTGGATCGCCCAGCGCCCGACGCAACCGATGGACGTGCAGCTGCAGCTTCTTGGCCGCGCGCGGGTCTCGTTGACCGGCCCACAGCGCATCCACCAGAACATCCACCGGCACCGGTGTGTTCGCCCGCGTGAGCAGGACCCCGAGCACCATGCGGTGCATGGGTGCGGAAAGTTGGATGGCTTGCGCCCCCTGCCGTACCCGCAGCGGGCCGAGTACCTCGAAGTCCATTCCGCCTCCCCCCCGGGCTCCGTCACCGCACAGCTCCGTCACCGCGTAGCCGAGCTGCCGCACAGTCGGGCTGACACCGAGTGTAGCCACATGGTACCAGTTGGTAACCGGACTTTCGCTCGATCGGTACGCGGGCGTGGGGCCCACGCCCGCTTCGGCTCCTCCGCTAGTCACCTCGCGCGCGCCTGGTGCAACCGGTGGGTGACGGCGGCAAGCAAGCGGAAAGCGGAAAGAAAGCGGAAGGATCTAGCGTGGTCAACACAACGCGATGAATCTCAGGAGACGGTCGGGCGCGGGGACCTGAGATTCCCCCAAGAGATGAGCGAGAGGGAGGCTTTCTTGATGTCTTGGATCTCCGCACGTGTGGGCGGCTCGATACTCGCCGCGGCCACCGCCACACTCGCCATCGCCGCGCCGGCAAGCGCGGGGGAGGGGCCGGGGCCACATGAGAAATACCCTGGGGTGGGGGCTTCCACAATGATATCCTGCGGCGTGAGCTACCCGGCGAAAGACAATCGTTGGGTGAATTTCCCGCCCAATACCGCGACGTTGCGCAGTGGTCCCAGCAACTCGTGCATACAAACCGGCCAAGGGATGCACGACCAGCGCGCCCAATACCTGTGCTACGCTCCGGGAGATAATGGCACGTGGACCTACCTGCGCAATACCTCCACCGGGGACCAGGGCTGGGTTCGGGACGATCTGCTGCCCGGCTACGGTAGCAACGTGCGGTGCGAAGAGCACCCAGCGCCCGCGACGGTCAATGGAGCGTGATGACAGTCAATGGAGCGTGATGACGTCTTGGGGCTGTCCCGCAGCCTTTGCCTAGCGCGGAGGGCAGCCCCAAGACGTGCGCGACGCGCCAGGGGGAAGGGCCATTCCCAGGACGTCCAGGGCCTTGGTGAGCTGATCGGGAGTGAGGGTGCCGTTGTCAAGGTGACCACGTTCGCGCACCACATCGCGAATGGTGCGCCGCTGGAGTAGCGCCTGCTTGGCGATCGAGGCTGCCTCCTCATAGCCGAGATAGGGGTTGAGCGAGGTGACGATCGCGGAAGAGGACTCGGCGTACTCTTGGCAGCGCCGCACGTCGGCCTCAGCGTTCTCGACGACCTTGTCAGCGAGCAGCCGGGCGGCCGCTGCGAGCAGCCGGGCCGACTCCAGTACGTTGCGCGCCATCACCGGCATCATCACGTTGAGTTCTAGGTTGCCCTGTGAGCCGGAGAACGCGACGCAGGTGTCGTTGCCGATGACCTGCGCGGCGACCATCATCGTCGCTTCGCAGATTACCGGGTTGACCTTCCCTGGCATGATTGACGAGCCGGGCTGTAGATCGGGTAGCCGTAGCTCAGCCAACCCGGTGCGAGGTCCGGAACCCAACCACCGGAGGTCGTTGGCAATCTTGAAAAGTGAGACCGCGACGGTGCGCAGCGCGCCGGAGCACTCCACCAGACCGTCCCTGGCCGCCTGCGCCTCGATGTGGTCCCGCGCCTCGGTGAGCGCGTCCAGGCCGGTGGCGCGGCGCAGCTGCTCGACGACTGTGGCACCGAAACCTGCCGGGGCGTTGAGCCCGGTGCCCACTGCGGTGCCCCCGA
>JBOHFY010000354.1:0-15932 GCA_050699895.1 Pseudonocardiaceae bacterium | reverse complement strand
GCGCGCCGTAGCGCTGCACGGTGACCCGCGGCGCGGGGTGGCCCCGCGCGGCGCGGTAGTCCTCCGGGGAGTTGACGTTGACCACCGAGTCCAGCGCTGGGTCAGCCGCGGCCAGCTCCGGGTCGGCGAGTAATGCGGCATCGTCCAGCCTGAGCGTGCGGCAGCGGTGGTCGCGGAACAGGAAGGCCAGGCGCAGGTCACCGGCCGCAACCAGCTCGGCGACCAGCGGCGCGAGGGTGACCCGGTAGGCGGCGGCGAGCGGCTGCGGGTAGCCGCGGGCGATCGGGAGCACCACGTCAAAGTCATCGGTGAGCGCGGTCAGCACCCGGCGGACGAACGCGGGGTGCAGGAACGGCAGGTCGGTGGAGCAGACGAACGCGGCGGGCGCCCGATCCGCCAGCGCGGCCAGGCCAGCGGCGATGCCCTGCAGCGGCCCCAGGCCCTCCGCAGGATCCGCCACGACCTCCACCAGCGGCGGAACCTCAGGTAATGGCTGGTCTGGGGCGCGGACCACCACCAGCGGCCCCTCGACCGAGCGGGCCAGCACCCCCAGGGTGCGGCGGAGCAGGGTGGAACCGTGCCACTCCAACGCGGCTTTCGATGTGCCCATCCGCGACGAGCGGCCACCCGCCAGCACCACGCCGGCCGCCCCGTGCCCCATACACCCGATCGTAACCCCGCCCGCTGCGGTGTCTCAGCCCCCAGACCAGGCGGCCACCTGCGACACAAACGCTTCCAGATCAGCGAGACGCTGGAGGTTGTCGCGGACTCGCCCATCATCGACGTCGACGTATCCGTGAACCAGGACGTTGCGGAAGCCGACTGCCCTGGCCACGGCCCGCTGCGCACCCAGCGTGCGCACGGCATCGGCATTAGACTCCGCGACCCGCCAGCCTTCCGATGCGATGAGGTGGTGAGCGATCCGGGCACAGCCCTCAATGGCGGTGATGAAGTAGTACTTCACCGCCGCGAGCTGGGTGGGATCGTCGAGCAAGTCCCCCGCGGCGGCGCTGTACCCGACCAAGACCTTGAGGTCGGACGCAACGCGGTCGAGCAGCCGATCGAGCCGTTCCTGATCAACCACGCGGCGCCCTGCCAGCCAGCTCGATCCGGCGTCGGCGGTAGCGCTCCCGGATGGCCGGGATCTCATCCAGGTAGCGCAGCCGAGTGTCCGCCTGCCACCGCACCCTCGCCCGCGGGTCGTCATCGAACAGCAGGCGACCCTGCTGAGCTATCCGCCCGGACAACCACAGCGGTGCGGTATCGAGCACGACCAGGTCCACGCCGACAGGGAGGTCCACTTCCCAGGATGCCGGAGGCCGGTCACCCCACCAGGCGCCGACGTCCAGGTCGCTGTCCGGGCGCGCGCTACCGCGCGCCCGGCTGCCGTGCACCAGCCCGAATCGCGCACCGGCGCACCGCAGCACGTCTGCCACCCGCTGCTCGTCAGCGATCACGGCACCCATTGTGCCGGGACATCGGGTTCCGTTCGTTGCCACCGTGCATGATCCTCGGCGCCCAGGTGGGCGAGAACCCGCCGGGGCGGGGGCCGCGTGCGCAGGAAAGACCGGAGGTGCTTGTCCCGCCAGAGCTGCTCGCACGCGGCGTAACCGGCGGGCGTACCGCTGAACGGCGGCCCGGTCCAGCCGCACTCACAACGAGGCACGTACGCCACGTAGCGACCATCCGGGCGCGCTCGCGCGTCACCCCAGACGTCGGCGAGCGTCCCATCCGCCCGAAGGCCGGCGACAACACACTGGTGTTCGTCGGTGCCTTCGCCGACGTCGCCAACCCGGTGCAGCAACACCGCATCAGAATCCTACTTTTAGGTGAACGGAAGATGAACACAGCGTGCTCGAACGGGTAAACTTGCGGGCGAGCACGCGGGCCAGACGCTGCCCCCGAGCCTGTGCGGCCCTGGTACCGATCATCCAGTGGGCTTCACGGGCGATAGAGTCCGGATGGAGCAGTCCACCGGCCACGCTTGCTCCCGACGTGCCCTCAGCGGACACGGCTCAGCCCGCCAGCCGCCGCGCCCACCGACGAGCAATAGCGAATGCCTGTAGATGAAGATTTTCAAGAGCGACGCCGTCTCTGCTAGCCGTAGTCATTCCAGAGATGTAGGAAACCTCCCGGGTACATCGCCCAGGGTACCTGAAAGATGATCCGCGTGGATGATGCCCGACCCCTTGTGTGTACGGCATCCTGGACAAGTAAGGGGACCATCTCTTCGGTAACCCTAAAGATGACCTTGACAGAGTAGCACCGTTATTCGGAGTGCTGGCGGCCGTGTCGTCACTGTTGCTGACTTGCGCGATGCGCCCAGCGGCCCATGCACTCACCAGAATCCAGAGGAGTGAGATCGACATGAGCAAGGTGCGCTGGCACGGCTCGAATCCCCGGAAAGCTGGACCACTGGAGGAGACGTGGATAGAACGCCACCGGAGACAGGCCGACTGCAAATGTAACATCATCGAGAAAAAGGGCTTCGTGACATACGTATGCGTGAAGTGCGGTAGCGAGATCTGAGACCGCGCGGCACATCGGTCTACGGTGTGTGGTGTGGACAACGACCTACGGTCAGTGGAGGCGGCAGGGCTTGCCGAAGAGGTGGCGAGCCTTCACGCGCTGACCGCGCGCCTGCGGGCGGAGAACGCACAGCTGTTGCGCCCGCTGGAGTTGACACCGAAACAGGCGGCCCCGTCTGGCCCGGTGCAGACGGGTTTCTTCGATGCCCCACCAGGTCCGGTCGATCGGCAGTCACCACCGGAGGCGAAAGTCGGTTTCTTCGGCGCGCTGTTCACCGCCCGCACGGACATTTACGCCGTTCGGTGGGAGAACGCACGTGACGGCAAAGCCGGTTGGCTGCCGGCGGTGCGTGGCGGGTAGCGCAAGGGCGTGCGGCACGAGGACCGGAACTACCTGCCGCTCACCGGGGAGGTTCTTCGCGCCCATCTGTCCGGCGAGACACACATCGGGTTATATCCGCTGCTAGACAGTGATCTGTGCGGCTGGCTGGCGGCCGACTTCGGCACTGCTGCGAGAGGCGATGGCAGTGCGCGGGCACACGGAGCTGGCCCCACTCAATCCGCATAAAAAGCACGCCGAGTATTTCTTTTTCCAGCGCTTATATCTCCAGGATAACCGCCAATAGCTCGCCTCTCGACTCACCGAGATCTTCGCCGATGACAACCGGACCCCCTTGACCGGGCAGCGCTTCGAAGCCGCCGCGATCAGTGATTCGCCTTCACGCGCGTGACAACAGTAGGCATCGCCAGAGACAAGGGGCAGCTCGCGACCTGTTTAATTCTACGGATCTCCGAATAGCCGACACGCACTTCAACGGTCTTGATGCCGCCGGCAATCAACCCCAGGTATGGCTTACAGAGATTGAGCTGGCGACTGGGCGCGGCATCGCTCATGACTCTCCCTTACCGGTAGTCAAGCACTGAGCGACTTGCCGATATTGCTCGCGGAATTCGCGAGCGCAGGTTAGTCTCGGATAGTGACTCAGCAGAACCCTATCAAGATCGCGAGCGTGAGCGTGAGCTACCAGCGGTGGGACCATGCGCGTTGACGTCAACGCCTGACTCCCGACCCACTCATCAATCATTCCCCCCCAGAAGATCCCCCGGAAACGGGGAACCTTAGCAGGATCAAAATCCGCTAAGATAATGGGGTGTCGTTACGACCGTTTGAGCCCAAGCTTGGCCCACTGCCCTGGGATAGCCAAAACGTCCACTCGAAGCGTTCCGCGCACCCTCGCGTGACGCCCCCTCGTCGCTGTCAAATCTATATCGCCAAACCCTGTACCATTCGAAGTGCAGGTCGGTAGAGGAACGGAACCCAGTAGCTCGGGTTGCTTTTTACTCCGCGTTCTTCAAAAAATCCTGCCTCGACCAGTCGCTTCGCATAATCCCGCGCTTCGGCCGCCTCGACCTTCCATATCCGAGCCAGGGTCGCCATCGTTTGTTCTGTTTTCTCTCGGTCCAGTTGCATGATTTTATCTTGCAGTTCTGGATATTCTGCGTACATCGTCTGCTCGAGGCGTACTTTAGACACTGATGGAAGTGCATCGCGAAAAGCTTGCCGAGAGATCAGCTCAGTTCCTGGCGGCTCCGCCTCCTTTCGTTCAAGCATCTTCAGCTGGGCGTCTCTCGCTTCTGTTAGTAGATGAATCACCTCACGCGGCGCGGCAGTCCGTGTACCGTCCTGCACGCGGCTGATTATCCATTCGAACGTGGCTGGATTGCGGCCCACATCTATTTGCTTCGGCACGATGTAATCGAAAAACTTCCGTTGCTCGGCGGCGTCGAGAGGTCCGGGCTTCAAGTGACAGTAAGAGGTAATTTCGGAATTCCGCCCTAGCCTGTTGGCAACTAAATTCAAGAGTGCGGAACTGGTCCACAATATCTCTAATCCTCGAGTGATATGGCTAGCTTCGCGAAATCCACCCGATGTGATCTTGGACCAGATATCGTTCCGTAAGAAAATCTTCAGTTTTATCTTGCTCAGACTAAGCATGTCAAGGTAGCACTTAAACAATGCGCGAAGCCCATTGGACTCCAATTCTGGCGAATCCGCGAACGCTACGTCAAGACGATCAAATAGCAGCCACAGCTCGTAGTCTGTCTTGGAGAGCGCCTCGTCTGCAAGACGCAACAGTGAATCAATGGAGAGGATTCCGTCCGCCCGCTGGGAGGCATCGGGCTCACCCAGGGTGATCTTTCCTGCAAATATAGGAGCCCCATTATGCGGGTTAACGGTTACGCTACCTTCAACAGTGCTCGGTTTTAAGAATCGTCGCATGAAATCCCGCACTGCCCGCACGCGACTGGAGAGAGTTGCACCTTTACTTGCCAGCAGATTCTCCGCTGCCAGCTTGGTGCGAACCTGCTTGGCGGCATGCCCCGGAACATCCCACTCTACTAAAACGGACCCGACCAGTGAAAGAATGTACAGTTTCCACAAGGTAACGAATTCAAGCTCGACGGTGGGTGGTTCTGCAACAAGGTCTTTAAATGCCGGAGTGCCACGTGGATTCTCGGCCGAGATCAGAAAAACTCCACGATCGAACATTTCCGCATCGCGCTGAAGTAAAGTCGAATAAATCGCGCTCTTGCCTGCACCTTTAGGGCCAAAAATGATGTCAACTTCGTCCGCTAAGACCTTGCGCCAATGCTCTGTTTCGACGAAATACGACGCGAGGTCATCGACTTCCTCCTCTGCCACACGTTTGCCCAGGCTGAGCCCAGTCAGCAGATCTCGCTTGCTCGGAGCCATCGCAACATCATAGGGGTCTTGAACCGGTAGTCGCGAGTGGGTCTCGGCAAGGGATTTGGCCCATCGGTCATCACGAAGGTTGGCCCCAACTTTGAGCTCGCTCGACCGATACGGCGGCGGTCATCAGTTCCCGGCGAGTCGTGGACTGCGATCAGCGACGTCCAAGGCCTGCCTCTTAGCAGGCAAACCATCCGGCGCGCTACCGGCGCCTGACTCGACGATCCGACGCAGAGGCGACCTCACCGAAGGGGGACAGGGCGACGGCCGAGGCCACTCAGGCGGCCCCCAGGACCCGCTCGGCACGCTCCCGTGCCGAGGTCGCCGTGGGCTGTGGCCTGGAGTGCCCATCTGAACGAAGTCAGCTTGTTGTCAGCCTCTCCTGGTCTCGCTGGACATGAGTGCAGCCCCACCCGCGCACCCTCGACTACCCACGGACAAGTTATCGCTGGTCAGTGACTTACATCGAGTGCATTGGGAGAGCCTTGGTTGTACTCAACGAAGTGCTGGCCTGGAAGCCACGACCATGACGACGACCTGACCAGCGTTTACCTGCCCTCGTCGCCGTCAGAGGCCGCCGAGCCGATGGCCTCGTTGATCGAGGCGTAGCCCGCCTCGCGGGCGCGGCGGGCCAGACCTCGGTGGACACGCAGCGGCCACAGCGGCCCGCCGTAGATGAAACCAGTGTAGGCCTGCACGAGCGTTGCTCCAGCTTGGATACGAACCCACGCGTCGTCAGCGGTCTCGATTCCGCCAACCGCCACCAAGACCACACGATCCCCAACCCGGCCGCGCAGCCGGCGCAGCACCGCCAGAGAGCGGTCCTTGAGCGGGGCACCGGACACACCACCCACACCAAGTTCCTCGATCCGCACCGGGTCAGTAGCCAGTCCATCTCGGGAGATCGTGGTGTTGGTGGCGATGATCCCGTCCAACCCGAGTTCCAGCGCGAGGTCGGCCACCGCGTCGACGTCCTGGTCAGCCAGGTCTGGAGCGATTTTGACCAGCAGCGGCACCCGCCGCGAGCTGGCCTCCAGCGCCTCGCGAACGCTCACCAACAGTGGCCGAAGGCGCTCCACGGCCTGGAGATCGCGCAGCCCCGGGGTGTTGGGAGAGCTGACGTTGACCACCAGGTACCGCGAGACCTCGGCCAGCGCTGTCGCGCTGGCCACGTAGTCGGCGACCGCTTCGTCCTCCGGGACGACCTTCGTCTTTCCGATGTTGACCCCGACCACCACACCCCGACGACGGCCGCGAGCGCGCAAGCGGGCGGCGACAGCCGCCGCACCGGCGTTGTTGAACCCCATCCGGTTGACCAGCGCCCGATCTCGCGCGAGGCGGAACAGGCGCGGCTTCGGGTTGCCCAGCTGTGGTTGCGCCGTCACGGTGCCGATCTCGACGAACGCGAACCCCCAGGCACCCAAAGCATCAGCTCCACGGGCATCCTTGTCAAACCCCGCCGCCAAGCCCAACGGACCGGGCAAATCGAGCCCGAACGCGCGAACCCGGAGCACCGGATCCCGAGGAACGAGCCAGCAGCGCAACAACCATCCCACCACGGGAACCGCGGCCACTGCGCGGACCAGCGCGAAGCCCAGATAGTGCGCGGTCTCCGCGGGAATGCGCCGCACGACGCTCGAGAACAGCAGCTTGTACATAACCTGTCACACGTGATCAGTGAAGAGGCCGCTCACGGTGGGGTTGCGGCGCCGCCGATGTGACCGATCCGCCCGTCGTTGTGCACCGTCCAGCCCTCGGGGAGGAGAACCTCGGAGGTGGTGTTCACCGTCATCCTGCCGGTACCGGGACGAACAGGACAAGACAGCTGGCAACGGAGGTCCAGGTCGCCGCGGAACGCGGCGCGCCGCAAATCCACAGACTTGTCGAATATGCTGCCCACCAGGGTCACCGGCCCGTGGAATTCTGCGGACAAGAAGACGGCTCCTTGCTGGAAATGGGCGCCTTCGAACGAGACCCGGCCGTGCGCGGTCAGGTGGGGGAAGTTGCTCCGGCCTTGAAACACCACGTTGTCACACTCCAACTTGCCGTACGACACCGCACGAGTGAACCACGCATCCCCGCTCATCTCCGTCGCGGTGAACCGGGTGGTGCCGTATAATTGCGCATCACGCAGCACGAGCTGGCCGATGGCCTTGCTGGACAGGTCGAGGTAGTCGAGCAGCGCGCCGGTGAGGTCTAGATCGGGGAGCTTGCCGCGCTCCTGGTAGCGGCCGGGCACGAGCTCACTGATCACACGCTGCGCCGTCAGCCGGACCTGTCTCTCCCGGTCGGCGTCCCGCTTGTCCGCCGGTGCCCACTGCGGATATTCACTCGCTCGGTCTTGCGCGTAGTCCGGGTGGTCAAAAGGGCGACGCAGGTATGAGCAGACCACGTCGAGCACCGTCTGGACATACGACGGCCAGCTCCGTGCCAGGCCAGCCAACGCGTGCAGCGCACCAACCCGGACCTGGTCGGCCTCGTGCCCGAGAAGTTCGACCGAACGGGCGAACCGCTCGTCGGCCACGCGCTCCCGATCCTGCTCGTTGCTCCGTCGCTCCAGCTCGTGGCGAGACTCCGCCACCCTCCGCCGACGGTCATTAAGCCACAGGGCGTACAGGGCGACGACCGCTGCTGACACCAGCCCGCCCGTCCGAATGGCCTCAGCGGCCGAGGTTGTCGGATCAAACCCCAGCAGCAGGGCGACGACCGCACCAAAGAGCGCCACCGCCAGCAGTATGGTGATCAAGAGCCACCAACCGTCCCGGCTTCCCCTCATCGCACCGGGTTCCCCCTTCGTCCTCAACATAGCTGAGACCAGCATGCCGCAACGGGTCTCCCGCACCACCGCGAGCGTCCCAGACCCTCAACGGAGGTGGCCCGACGGCGAAGAAAAATCGTCGCCGTCAATTCAGTGGGTAGGTAAGCTACCTGTCACTGCGACCGTTTGAGCGCAAGGGGTCATAGTTACCTCCTCCATGAAAGGTGAGCGCAGGTATGAAGAACTTGAGCCCAAGGGGTTATGTCGCGTTCGTCGTTCTCATCACCGTCTGGTGGACCCGCGCGGTTGGACCAGTCACGTTGATCGTGTTGTCCCTGCTCGTCACTGTCTTCTTCTTGTTCCAGGCGCCTGTATGGTGTTGCGCGGTCAACAGGGACGGAACACTGTGTCGCAACAATTCCAGTGGTCTTCTTTTGGGGTGCAGACATCGACAGCACAAGTGGCAGAAGCTCAAGATGACGATCGTGCCTCACGCTTGGCGAGAGATGAACCGTGGATTGTGGGTTACGCCACGCGAAGCGCTTACGACTCTGGGCGCAATCACAGGCCTTATCTCGACTATCGCCGGAACAGCCGTGCTTGTTAGCGAGAAATTCTTCACGTGAGTTCGAACGGAAGGGCGGATTGACTCATGCCATGCGGAGTCGAAACACAGCGTGGAAGTCAGTGCAAACGGAAACAGTCACCGTGCTTTGACCATGTCAATGGACCAGTGCCACGCCGGGTATACCGTAGGATTCCCGGACCCCGAGGGAAACGAGAACCCCGCATCCGCACCATAACAGGACGAGGGGCGCGTAAACGTGCCCTGACGGACACGGACCAGGCTCGACTCATCGAGTTCGTCACGTTCCTCGCCAACCCGGAAACCGACTGGATGAGCGAAGTGGAGAGGCGCCTCGCATCCAGAATAGATGACCAACTCGTTGACCAACTCAAAAAGCAGGGTCGGGAACGTTACTTGTCCGCAGCGGCGGATGCTCTAGACAATCCCTCCAGCGCACTCTGCCGCGCGCTGGAGAAGGGGCTCGGACCCATGTCCCCGATCGAGCGCTTGCTGGTGAGATGGATACTCGAAAACCTGTTACTAGCAGCACTGCCAGGAATCGGTCAGTTCGGCCAGGTGGCAATGTTACTACGGATACTTGACATTTTATGGCCGCCAAGTCTGGACGCGAACTCGGTATTCGAGTTTGCACGACAAAGCTTCTCGAACAGCAGAGAGGAGTCGTGATCAAATTTGTTATCGAAACAGCATTGCGTCAGGTCGGGCTGTGATGGCGTAGATGGACGCGGATGGAGCTCAGCTGTCCAGTGCTGCGCGATAGTGGGCATCACGTAGGCTTTTCTTCGGTCTTCTCACGGCGTTGTGCGGTGGGGTGGGCGACGGCGGCCCCGAGGCGTTTTCCGGGGCGCGAGCTCGGGGCCGCCGTCGCGGAGGCCAGTCGCCACTGGGAGGGCGACTGGCGACCGCCGAGCTATCGGGGAGTGCGCCCTGGGTGGGCACGCTCGGCGGTCATGCGGGGATCCGGCTGGCCGCCAGGCGGACGCGTTTGGGAGCAGCGCGACTGCGGGCCAGCCGGGGTCTTGATGGTGCCGAATCTGGGGTCAGGCACCCGCGGGGACACCCGGTGGAGCGTGGAGCGTAGCTCTGCATGTTGGGCGTGCCCGGCGTCGGTGAGGAAACCCACCGCAGCCCGGCGAGCACCACGCCACGCTACTGATCGACCAGGGGTGGGCGCGGCGGCGCCAAGCTGGTCGAGCAGGTGCGCGGCGTTGTCCACCATGCCGACCAGCGACTCATCTTCACCCGGCGCAACGCCCCCAGCGGCGACAGTCACGACTGAGCACCTCCCTACGGCTCGGAGCCCGATCGGCCGGTCCCGCCGGGCATGGGAGGAGTGTCGCGGCTGGAGATGGCTGCGGGCTAACAAGAGGGAGCTGTACAAGCAGCACTTGTGGAGGGGCTCAGCCCAACAGGACCGGCCGGTGTCGCCAGGCGAGCCTGAGCAGCGCGGCGCCTGCGGCCTGGGTGGGCTCGTGACTAGCGTACCGTTGCACGGCCTCGGCTGCGAATGGCACGGCGGGGATGATTGACCCTTCCGTGTTGGCGTCGGCGACGTGGCTGAACAGCTCGTCGTACAGCGGTGAATCGATCGCGACGACGGTCAGAATGTCGGTAGCGAGGGTGAGCGGATCGACCCCGATCCCGACACAGAAGGCACGCACCTGTCCGGGATCGAGTGCGTGGGTCAGTCGGGCGGAAAATGGCCAGGCGTCATAGTCGATCGGTCCGCAGCCCGTGTGATAGTCCTCGCCTTCGCCACGTAGTTCCTCGGCGAGTTCGCGAACAATGCAGCGCCACAGGGAGAAGTCGTTAGTGACGTTCCATGGTTTTTCGCCCGCTGGCTGGAAGACGCCGACCGGCAGGACTTGGTACATGCCCCCGGCGTGGCCGACTGTGGCGCCGTCACGGCGGTGGAGTGGGAACGTCGCCGCGCCGGTCATCCGGTTGTGTCGGAGGGTGAGCGTGCTGAGGGCGACGTTCACCGGGCGGCGGGCTGGGTCGCAGGGGTCACCGATCGCGGTCCGGAGGTCTTGTGCAGTGATCTCGCCGAGTGTCACTGCGGTGTACTCGTGCGCGACTGCGTCTCCCACGTCGATCCCGTCGAAATATGCTCCCCGGCCGAACACCATTCGTGGGCCTGTTTGCAGGTCCGCACCAAGCAAGCGGTACGTAGAGCGATTCTCGAAGATCCTGGGTGCGGCCAGGTCGGCGACCGCCTCGGAATACGTGTGGTACCTGCTGCCGTCGGCCCGTACCGGGAGCAAACGCCGGGCGGCCGGCTCGGTGCCGGTTATTCCGCTGAATCCCGCGTCCGGAGTGTACCGCAACTCGATCCGGTTAAGCGGGATCGGCTGGTCCGGCAGCCAGCGCGGTGTACTCAGCAGCGGCGTGCCTTCGACTGCGGCCGATTCCGGGTAGTCGCGGGCGGCGGAGACAGCCAGACCGTACCGGTGGTCGCGGACATGGCTCCGGACACGTAGCCACTGCTGTTCGCTGTCGGTGAGGTGCCTGCTCAAGGCTTCTCGCTCCTTCTCAGGGGCTGTCGAACTACAGGCCGAGGATGCGGTCACGGTGCCGCCAAGCCAGCGCCAGGCAGGCCGCACCACCTGGAGACAGGGGTTCGGAGCTGAGCAACCGCCGCACCGAATCCCGCGTGAACGGGACCCCCTCACTGGCCCGACCATCCCCGATCGCGACGATCTCGCCCTCCTCGTTATAACGAATCGCGGACCCGAACGCGCGGTCGAACACATCATCGTCGATCACAACAACGGTCAGAATCGTCGCACCAAGAGTCAGTGGGTTCAGTCCGAGACCGAGAAAGAACGGGACCAGGGCACCGGCCGCCTGAGCGTCCTCCAGCTCCCGGTACAACGGCCAGGAATCATAGTCGATCGGCTTGCTCCGGGTTCCGTCGTGCTCGGGCGTACCGAGCAGCTCCTCGGAATACTCCCGGACGATATTGCGCCACAGGTCGAAGTCGTTGCGCCGATCCCACAACGCCACACTCGCCGGCTGGAACTCACCCACCGGGATCACGCTGTACACCCCCCCGCCGGTGGCAACCTTCGCCGGATCACGCCAGTGCAGCAGGAAACTCGGCTCCGCCGGGTAGCGACGCAACCGGATCGTCAGCGTCGCCACCCCGGGGATGATCGCCCGGCGGGCAGGATCGAACGGGTCACCGATCAGGTCCCGGAACCACCGCTCGCCCCGCAGCGCTTCAGCGGAGTCGGGGACGCCATTATGCGCACGGAGACAGGCGATGGCCACCTCATGACCAAGCGCCTCAGACACGTCGATTTTGTCGAAGTACGCCGCAAGCCCGAAATGGAGGGTGCCCGCACTGAGCCGCTCGCCGAGCAGCCGGTAGCTCGGCCGCGACTCGAACAACCGCGGCGGATCAACGTGCCGCATAGCCGACGTGTAGCGGTCGAACCGCTGCTCCGGCGCGCACAGCGGACGCGTCAGCAGAGTCTCGGCCTCGGACCCGTCGATGGCGACGCCGTGCGGCTGCTCATCCAGCGTCAGCCGCAGCGACCGCAGACCGACCGGCTCGCCAGGAATCCAGCCAGGGGCGGCGATCAACGGCGTGTCCGGCACCCGGTGCTCTGCCGGGTACAGCTCGACCGCGAGCCGTGCCAGCTCGGATCGGTGCTGGTTGAGCCACCGGCGCTCCTGACGCCACCGCGCCTGATCAACAGCAACGGCGGTGTCCAGCTCGGCGCGCGGTCGGCCGGGAGACAACCCGAGATCCTCAGCGGAGATACCGAGCACAGACACGGCGCGCTGCCGCTGCCCGTAGGACATCGTTTGCCGACCATTCTCAATCTGACTGAGATTCTGCTGCGTCATGCCCAGCAACCGCGCCGTCTCAACCTGGCTATCGCGCGCGGATGCCCGCCAGGCACGGAGCACAGCGCCAGCGGGGTCAGCCAGCGCGCCGGTGGGTCGACTGAGCCACTCCCCCGCAACCGGAATGGGCTCACCGACGTGGTGGCAGCTCACACACACCGGCTCTGGGTTGTACCGACTCAGGGGTGCACCGCAACACTTGCACTGTCTCACTGGATAGATGATCCTCTGAGCTGGTGTGGACTTACTGGTAGTTTACTCAAACCGCCTTGACCTGCAAGAACAGCTCCAACGAGTAGCGGTGATCTTATCGGAGGAAGCCAGACAGGACAACGGGCCGGACTCTAGCGGGGAGGGTGAGGTGCGCAGCGCCACACGCTGGTGGAGTCTGCGTGACCGCTTATCAACCGAAGCCCTTCACATCATGATCAATCTTTACAGGTCGGGCACGACGGCCAAACAGATAGCCGAGAAGTGTGGTGTCAGCCTGAGCAGCGTCAAACAGCTGCTCCACGAGCACGACGTACGCCGGGAGGGCCGCAAGCGGCGCTCCCGCCAGAGTGGCCCCTCGCTGGGTTGAGCCGGTTACCTGTGAGAGGTAGGTGTCTCGTCGTTGAAGAGTTCCGGCAGCAGCCAGTTCCCCGGTGCATTCTCGTCGTCACTGAGGTAAAACTCGGTGATAGCGGCCCGGAACTCTTCGTGGCTGATCTTACCATTGCCGTCACGGTCGAGCCGCCGGAACGCATCGCAAGAATGAGTTGGGTCGATACCGAGGCCGTCATACATCCGTACATACTCATCAAAATCGAGCGAGCCGTCACCGGTCGTATCGACTATACGCATGAAGGCGTCAGCAATCCTTATCACTGCGTCTTCGAAGTTTT
Source organism: Pseudonocardiaceae bacterium (assembly GCA_050699895.1). Taxonomy (GTDB): domain Bacteria; phylum Actinomycetota; class Actinomycetes; order Mycobacteriales; family Pseudonocardiaceae. The sequence continues at coordinate 2,566 of JBOHFY010000354.1, read as the reverse complement.
CTGGGGCTGTGACACTGGACTTCATGACGCCAATGAACTCTTCTCGCCCGATTCGTCCGTCGGTGTCACTATCAACGTGGATTGCGCGCGGCTTGAGGTCAGTCCTGGGTCGAGGGCACCATGGGTTCGTGGTAGCTGTGTTGTCGTTGTCACGGAGCACCGGCACCCGGTGGAGATCATCAGCCACTGTGTGTGGCTGTATCACCGGTTCCCGCTGAACTACCGGGAGATTGAGGAGATGATGGCCGAACGTGGTGTGATCGTCTGCCAGCCACGGCGTAGCCCACCACGGCTGATACCCAGCGTGGAACATCGCCAATCGACGTTACCTGAACAACCCACCGGAGTGCGCGGCTCTACAGCCGTCCTGACAGGTCACACCCGTCGTTGGAGAGGCGCCTGGTTCCCCCGGGGGCACCTGGTGCGCGCTTACTCGAACCCACACTGACCTGCTGGAACGGCCCAGCGTGAGGCAGATGGTCTAAAAACTGTGGAGCTAACGCTTCAGTATAAGAACCACACCGTGCTGGTCGAGGGGCCTGAGATCAGGATCCGTCCGGTCGGTACTCGCCGTCTAGTGGCAGGTGGTTCTCGATGAACTCCGCCACGATCATCACAGGGTTGACGCCGTTGCGGGTCGATGGGCTGGCCTACAACGTCTACGGCGCGCACCACCTCCACGCGTCAGGCGTCACTCATCGAAGATCGCGACGTGGGAGTTTCGTGGCCCTTCGCGTTCGTTGAGGTCAAGGCTTGCGGGCCACCGCGCAGTAGAAACCAAGCTGCCGGCCGGCGTAGAGGGTGCCGGGGTCAGGACGCCACTGCGTCAGCGAGACCACGCCGGGTTCTAGCATCTCTAGGCCGTCGAAGAAGCGTCTGAACTCGTCACGGCTGCGGAACTTCGCCGGGACGGCACCACTGTCGTTCCACAGCTGCTCAACTGTCCGCATGGCCTCACCGTCGATATCGGTGGTCGGGTGGGCGATCACCAGATGACTGCCGGAGACCAGGGAGTCCATCAGGCGCTTGAGGATCCCGTAGGCATTGGCGTTGTCGGTGATGAACTCGAGAATGCCCAGCAGCGTGACCGCGATCGGCTTGGTGAAGTCCAGGGTCCGGGCCGCGCCCCGGAGGATCTCGCCGGGCTCGTTCAGGTCGGCGTCGAGGTAGTCGGTCACGCCGGGCGGGGTGGTGACCAGCAGCGCCGCGGCGTGGGCGAGGACCACGGGGTCGTTGTCGACGTAGACGACACGGGACTCCGGAGCCACTCGCTGGGCGACCTCGTGGGTGTTGTCCTTGGTCGGTATGCCCGTGCCGATGTCGAGGAACTGGCGGATCCCCGCTTCCCCTGCCAGATACCGTACGGCGCGGCCCAGGAACTCCCGGTCGACGCGAGCGAAGACGATCCAGTCGGGCATGACGGAGAGCAACCGGGCGCTGACCTCGCGGTCGGCGGCGAAGTTGTCCTTGCCGCCCAGCCAGTAGTCCCAGATTCTCGCGGGATGGGCCACGGTGATGTTGATCCCGTGTGGCGGCTTAGGCCTGTCGGGCGGGCTCAGGCTATCGACCACGTATGCGCCTCTTTCTCCTGCGGTGCTGTCGTGACGTCTCCTCACTTCTTGACTACAGCCTAGAGGCGCTCACTTGGCGCGTCCAAGTGGCAGGCGGCCCGCAACCTTGATGTCAGGGCACCAGTGCACCACCCAATCACGCAGAAACCCGCAACCCGCGTGAGGTTTGGCCGCTGCTATGGAACTCGCGACTCCAAATCGCCGTCGACCTCGCTCCCGGATCGACGCCTTCGGCCTGCTGGTCAAGCGGCGGGTCCGCCACGTGATCAAGACCGACGAGCTTACACTGCTAGAACCAGGGGTGACGTACATATCGCCCCATCGGTAGATATTGACAACTGTTGCGTAGGATCAGCATTCTCGACTGCCCCTGACAACGATTACTCAGGGACAGTCGAGAGTTGGCGGAATCGAAATTCTGGACGAATCGGTTTACGTCACTAAAATTCGCAAATCGCCAAATCGTGCCGATAACTTGGATGCGGAGTGAGGTGGGGTCGACCAGGATCAGATTTCGACGAAGTCAACGGTTTGCGGGATACTACTTCTACCTTCACCTGGCTGGAGTGTCGCGATCAGAACATGTGCACTGCCCTGCGTGTCGTAGAGTGTTACGGTGCCTGAGGTGTGATTGTAGACGGATCGCGCCTTGTCGCGCCAGTCTGACTCGTGTTTGTACTGCTTGTCCTGGAGGTTTTTCGCTCCGGGGGTATCGTACCTCAGAATACCCCCGTCGGGACCATCGTAATTCTGGTGGTCATACAGGCAGAGATTTTTTACTGCACAGTTCGACGGTGCGGGCGAGGCGGCCGTAGCCAGCGGGGTGCCAACGAGTGAAGCGGCCCCTGCGGTGCCAGCACCGACCATCGTCAAGCCAGCCACTGCAGCGAGAACGGCGGTGGCGGAGCCCACTCTGTCGATTGTGTGGTTCATCGTGACCTACCTTATCAGTATTCGTAGAGCACTATTTTGATTTTCATGGCTAGGTGTAGTGC
>JBOHFY010000353.1:0-22026 GCA_050699895.1 Pseudonocardiaceae bacterium | reverse complement strand
GAACGACTCCTGGGTTCGGGACTTCGAGGGCGATGGGGTCCCATGTCGGGGCAAAGTGCCGATTAGCGATGAAGCCAGTGTGCAGGTAATAGTCCAAGACTCGGCGTAGTGCTGCTCGTCGTTGTGGTCCGGATTCTTCAGTGGCGGCTTGTTCGCTGGCGTAGACACGCAGTAGATCATGGAATTGATAACGTCCAGGAATATGTTGCTTGATCAAGTGTGCTTGCGTCAATTCAGTGAGGAGTGTACTAGTGTCGTGTTCGGGTAGACCGACCAGAGACGCAGCGGCCAGTGTGCCGATATCGGGTCCGGGATGCACACTCAGCAGCCGAAACAACCGGGCGGCCCCAGACGATAGTGCGGTGTAGGACCAGGAAAACACCGCACGAATATCGGTGAGTTGACTATCCCCCGTGCGCAGCGTGGCCAGCCGTTGGCTTTCTTCGCGCAATTCACCGACGAAGCTGCTCAGTGGTAGGTGGGGGTCAAGAAGGATACGGGCCGCAGCGATACTCAATGCCATAGGCAACCCTACGCAGCGTTGGATCAGCTCTTCTGCTGCGTCAGGTTCAGCCTGGATACGCTCTACCCCAATAGAATTGACTAAAAATTCGTGAGCTTCGGCGGTGGTGAGGAATTCCAGGGTGATGTGAAGAGCCTGTTTGCGGGCAATTAGGCTACCGAGTTGTTGGCGGCTGGTGAGCAGCACCATACAACTAGGGCCTCCTGGTAGTAAGGGCCACACCTGATCAGCATCACGAGCATTGTCCAACACGATCACTAGTCGCCTGTCCTCGACCAGGGTGCGGTAGAGAGCAGCTTGGTCATCCAGACTGGCAGGAATTTTCTCTATCGGGACTTGGAAAGCATCCAGGAAGCCGCGTATGGCTTGCTGTGGGGTCACTGGGGTGCCGCTGGGGCTAAACCCGCGGAGATCAACATAGAGTTGACCATCAAGAAACTGGTCGATATGGGCTCGCGCCCAATAGAGGGCCAGGGTAGTTTTACCGATACCAGCGGTGCCACCAATCGCAGTAATCACCACTGTGCCCGCACCCTCTGCCGCGCGCTCCAACTGTGCGTTAAGGATATCTAACTCGTGGGCCCGGCCCACAAAATTTGAGACCGTGCTAGGTAGTTGTTGAGGAATTATCCCTGAGTCAATGACCCCAAGCAGGATACGTTCTTTAGGGTCCATGTTGTGCAGGTCGTGGCGGTCAAGGAGTTTGGACACTCTTGTAGTATATATTTTAGCCAGCACACCGAGGGTGGGAACAGTAGGTTTAGCCCTTCCTTTTTTTGGCCAGTTTTCAAAATCACTGATGCGGCTGCCGGTTATTGACGCGTTGCTGTCATTGACCTCACGGTTAAAAAGATCAGCAACATGCTCCTGGGTCCAGCCGTAGGCATGTCGCCAGGCCGACCGGGGCCGGTCCTCAAACTCTCGGGCCATGGCTATCGCGATCTGCCCATAGGTGCGGCCCTGCTGTAGCAGCCTCTCCCGCAACTGGTCGCGTTCGCGTGTGCGGTCACGATCTCCGCGTGGCACCTGCCCCTCACCACCCCCGATGTGAGCGCAAGCCTACGACGCCGTGCGGTTGTCGGCTACCTGACGGTTTGCCACCGGGGCTAAATCCACGGAGATCCTCATACAGATGACCATCCGGGAACTGGTCCATATATGATCGCGCCCAGTAGAGGGCCAGGGTAGTTTTCCCGATACCAGCGGTGCCCCCGATCGAGGTAATCAACACCATCCCCGCACCTTCTGCCGCGTGCTCCAACTGCGCGTTAAGGATGTCTAGCTCATAGGTACGGCCCACGAAATTGGAGATCGCACTAGGTAGCTGGTGCGGAATCACCCCTGAGTCAACGACTGCAAGACCGATAAGGCCACCGTTGGTCATTTTTGGCGGTCGTGGCGATCGATAAATTTCAAGGGGTAGTGCCATATATCGTGGCCAGTACGGCGAGGGTGGGAACGACAGTGGGTTTGGTTCCGCTCCGTTGATGGGCCATCGTCCAAAGTCCCTGACGCGGTTGGCGGTCATCGACATATTGCTGTCTTTGACTGCGTGGTTGTAGTGGTCGGCGACGTCTTGCTGGGTCCAGCCGTGGGCATGTCGCCAGGCTTGCCGGGGTCGGTCTTTGAACTGGTGGGCCATTGCTGTAGCGATCTGTTCCAGCGTGCGCCCTTGTTGGTGCATGGTGTCCCGCAATTGGTTGCGCTGCCTCATGATCTCAGGATCTTCGCGTACCACCTACCCCTACCCCCAGTACCACCCGCCCGGCCCGCTGCGTGACGCGGTGAGCATAGGACACCGCATAGTCTGTGGCCACTTCACGGGGAGACCCTGGTACCCAAAAATGGGTACCCACCACAGCCACACGGTCTGTTTGTGCTGCTCAAAGGGCCTGGAGAGATCCCGTAGCGGAGGTACCTAAAACTGGTCGTGTGCAACCGCGTTCGACCCCGCAGGCTTGGCCCCGCAACCTCGCAAGGCTCGGCTCCACAGACCGAGGCAGGACACCCCGGCACGAGCCCCCTTGTTGCCAAGATCCATTCAACGACCGAACCGGGAGTTATTGCGATGCATCGTCTGCTCCTTTCAGCCAGTGCCGTGATCGCCGTAGCAGGGACGTTGGTGTTGATCACCGTTACCGTGATAGTTAGTGATGTGGTGGCTGATCCTGGTGTGGCCCGTGATGTGGTGCGAGCCACAGGAGCACAGTTAGTCGGATTAGTTAGCTTAGCCTGGCAGAAGCGATATACCAGCCAAAAATCCGCACAGGGGTGCACAGCTCGCGGTGGCGTGGTCTCAGGATAGTGGCCCCTTATCAGGGGTTTCCTCTTACTCAGATAACCCATTGTTATGAGGCCGATTCACCACGCTCGACCCCGTGTGGCTGAGAGCGCTGGACACACCTTGTTGACTGACATCTGGAGGGGCATGTGCCATGCAAGATTTACTGCATTTCGCGGGAGAACACCTCATCGTGTTCGCTGTGTACACGCTGGTGATATTCCTTGTGGGCCGAGTCAGATCGTGACAGCGAGCAAGAGAACTACCAGACAGTCACTGGCCATAAGATGCTCGCCCCGCCAAGTGAGCGCACTGTTATTGGTCCACGCTAGCGATTTTCGGTGCAGTTGACCAGTGTTAGGGGAATTTTTTCATCTGGAGTGAGCTCCCGTCGCGTCCTACCAGAACACCGCGTGGCGGTGTCTGACAAGAAAGGGATCTTCAGTGATGGACGCGCAATATAACCACAACGATATGCGTGGGTCGGGTCGTGAGAGCGAAGTGGACCTGTTGCTCGTGGAGGTACGGAAAGCGGTGAGTCTCACCGGGCGGATGAGCGAGGCGGTGACTCGGGTGGCAGCAGAGATACGGTGTCTTGCTGGTGTAGTTGAAGCATTTGCTGCTGAATATGCCGGAGGGTGTCCTCCAGGGATTGTACCTGTTCCACGATGCGTTCCTGACGGGTCGTCATCGCGCTCATCTGCTGACGCACCGTGGTGAGATCACCCTCGTCAGAATCATTGGAAGGTGGCAGGACCACCGAACGCAACCCATGGCGCACCGCGATGAGTCCTTGGTGATCTAGGACTGTTAACGCGCTGCTGGCGGTGACTTTAGACACCCCATAGGTATCACACAGCTCCGCCAAGGAGGGCAATTCGTCGCCGGGGGTATAGCGTCCGGTGGTGATTCTCTCTGAGAGATCATCAGCGATTTGTTGATACACGGGCCGCCGGTCCCGTCGAGACACACTCACAACCCACTACTATATCGCATAATTCTAGGTTTCTAGGAACACTATCCCCCGAATGGACTACACGATTCCCTTTACGTCCAGACATCTAGGACTCAGGATGAATCCTAGAGCTTTAGGAAGCGCGGCAAGTCGCCGACTAAAGCCACCCAATTATTCCCGTACAAGAAAAAGGAAGTTGAGGTGACACGGTGACAAGCACTGTGTTTATCACTGACGCCTGGCGCGCCGCCCAGGAACCCGACGCCCTCACAGAAGCACTCACGAGGGGGCAACGGATCACCACCCTGCTCACCCAAGCAACCACCCTCATAGAACGCGCTAGCCACAGTATGGAGACGATCATCGAGAACACCACCCTGCGATGTCAACCGATCCTCGACCAGCTAGCCGGTGAGACAGACCGATTAGAACTCGTGCTGATGCGACTACGAGCAGCCAAGAGGGCGGTGAAGTCATGACTTGGCGAGAACACCAAAAAAGGGTAGAGACCAACGCCCTACGGCTGGACCGGGCACGAAGGCTCCTGGGCACAGCACACCTCCAACTCGTCGTGCTGGGCGATGTGGCAGCAGCATATCGAGTTCACCGCATCATCACCAGCGTGCACGCCGAACGGCAACGCTGGCTATCCACTGTGGACAGTTCTCTTCCCTAACAGAGGAGTCCACAGTAAATAGTCCACAGTACATAGTGGTTTTCTCTGTATGTCCACTGTGCACACCCACAGGGTGGGGCAGTACAACCCTTGCCCCACCCCCCTTTTCCTTATAGGACACGACATAGTGAGGTGTTGATGATGGGACGCCAGTTTCATATCCGAGTATACGGCAGGCCACGTGCACATCCTGATCCCGCTCTGCTCGCCCAAGTGGTGATCTTACTTGGTCGTCACCTGCACCACCAACGCCAACAACAGCAAGAACGGGCAGCTACCCGGCACGCAAGCACCGCCCAATGTGGGCCACCACCTCGACACCGAGAGAAACCAGCTCAGGCTGAGCCTGATGGGCAAGACACGACAGCAAAAGACAGCGACGAGGAAACCGCTGGTGGCGGGGGGTCATCGTGAGCATCTGGGACAAACTGCTCCTGGGGGTGATGGTCTACCTTGCCGTAGCGGCCTGGGTGCGAGTCTGGGAAGAGCACCGCTGGCGGGCCTCGCTCACCGCGTTTGGGCTGCGTCTTCCTGTCGATGTGGACGCCGAGCAGGCAGGACGCTGGATCGGCACCCTAGCGGGGATGATGGACTCACCTTGGTGGTGGTGTCGTATCCCCCGCTGGTGGCCCCTGGGCATCACCCGCTGGCCACTCACCCTGGAAGTGGTGGCCACCGACCGGGGAATCCAGCATGTCCTGGTAGTGCCCTCGATGATGGCGGGAGAGATTCTGGACTCGCTGGCGGCGGTGATGCCCGGAGTCCGCGCCGACGAACTCCCCACCTACCTCGACGGTCAGTCGCCTCGATGGCGGGTAGCTAAAGAACTCCGGCTGAGCGGGACACGGCAATTATTGGATACCCGACGTGCTGGGGACACCGCCCGCCACGTCCTCGCATCCCTGCAACCGTTGAATTCTGGGGAGCAGATACGGATACAGTGGATCATCACCGGAGCACGCCCATCATGGCGTGTGCGTCATGATGATAAACGCCACGACAAAGATCACCCACCCAAGGCGAAGATGCTACGGTGGCGCACCGCCCACCCCATGCTCACCGCAACCTGCCGACTGTGCATCGCCACCGACACACGCAGACGTGCCCGCCGCCTGCTGGGCAAACTGTTTGCCGCGTTACGAGGAATGAACGCCCTGGGAGCCTACGTCGCCCGCCGACATTTACACCCCCGATGCTGGACAGCCCCACGCGCCAACAGACGGGCTCTGCCCCTGATGCGCTGGCCCTTCACTCTCACTAGCCCCGAACTTGGCGCTTTGTTGGGGCTGGTGTCCAGTCATGATCTCCCCGGTGTGCCTGGCGCGATCGCCCGAACACTGCCACCCTCCCCAGCCACACCTGCCGGGGGGTTGATCCTAGCCACCAGCAACCACCCCAGCGCCAGACGCTTGCTGTGCCTTCAGCAAGAGGATCGGTTGCGTCACCTGTGGATCGCAGGACCCACCGGAGTCGGTAAAAGTACTCTGCTGGCCAATTTGATCAGCCATGACATCCACCGGGGATACGGGGTCATCGCCCTGGACGCCCGTGGCGATCTCATCACCGATGTCCTGGCCCGGATTCCCGATAATCGGGCAGCAGATGTGATGGTGGTAGATCCCACCGCCACCGATCACCCCATCGGCTTCAACCCCCTCACCGGCCACCACCAAGAATTATCAGCCGGATTCGTGTTGCACGTGCTGCACTCGATTTATCAGCAGTCGTGGGGGCCACGGACTGCCGATGTCCTGCGCGCCAGCCTGTTGACCCTCACTCACACCAGGGCACCCACAGGCGGGTCCTACACGTTGTGTGAGCTGCCTGAACTGTTGACGAATCCGGGGTTTCGCCGATCCATCACCAGCCAACTGTTGCCAGCGGGGTTGGGGGAGTTTTGGCGCTGGTATGAGGCCTTGTCGGATCGGGAACGGTTACACGTCATCGCCCCAGTGTTAAACAAACTGCGTGCCTTCACCCTGTCCACGCCACTGCGGCTCTTGCTTGGTGGATCTGGGGGCCTGGACTTTACACAGGTGTTCACCCGGCGTCGTATCGTCTTGGTTCCGCTGAAAAAAGGACTCTTAGGAGCCGAGACCGCCGCGTTGATCGGATCATTGATCGTGGCCGGAGTGTGGCAAGCCACCCTGACCCGCGCGGCTCTTCCACCAGAAAAACGCCATCCGGTGTGGCTGTATCTCGACGAATTCCAAGACATCGTGCGTCTGCCCATCGACTTGGGTGACATGTTGGCCCAAGCCAGGGGACTCGGGTTAGGATTAACCCTGGCCCACCAGTATTTGAGCCAACTCTCCCCGGAGATCAAAGCTGCCGTGTTGGGTACGGCGCGTTCGCAGCTGGTGTTTCAACTCGAACACGACGACGCCAAACACCTAGCCCCCCGATTCGCACCCTTAACAGCCCAGGACTTGATCGGGCTAGGGGCCTTTGACATCGCACTACGCCCCTGCGTGGGCGGTTCCACTCTGGGGCCGGTCACCGGACACACCTACCCCCTGCCCCCACCCACCCGCAACCCCGAACAACTCGCCACCGCGAGCCGTAACCGTTACGGCCAACCCCGCCAACACATCGAAGCCCAGCTAGCGGCACGCGGCCACACCCCGACGGCGCCACGCGGTGCGCACCTCAATCGTGTTCCTCACCCACGAGAGGGCACCCATGACTCCAACAGCCAGCATTAGCGATCATCTACACGGTGGGGAAGATCCGAATCATGATCGACAATGGTGTCCGGTCGGGTGTCCGATCGCGTCGAGTACCACCCGACGTTTGGCCTGCTCACACCACAGGCGAGCGCGCGGGGTGTCGCCGACTCGGTTACTCACCTCGCCGGACCCCACCCCCTTACTACATGTTTGTCTCCTTCTGTTTTCTTCTCACTTCCCTGGTGTGTCCATGACCAACTCACTCCATCGTCTGACTCAGCTCGCCGCCGAGCTGCCCGCCCACTACACCACTCCCCTCCCCCACCTCGCACGGGTGCGCCTGCTCACCGGAGCCCACCTCGACCAACTCCTCACCCACCCCGATACAGCACACGACACCACAGCCCGTGTCCGACGCCGGATCATGACCCGCCTACACACCCTGGGTCTGGTCACGACCCTGCACCGCACCATCGGAGGCGTGAGGGCCGGCTCCGCTGGACACATCTACACCCTGACCCCCGCCGGGCACCGATTCCTAGCTACCCTCACCGGCCAACCATCCCCGCCACGGACGAAACGATCATCCACACCTGGTGTGTTGTTTGTGGCCCATACTCTGGCCATCAGCGATATCTACGTACGCCTGATCCACGCCAGCCACACCAGCCATGTCACGGTGTCTACCTTCCTCACCGAACCCGCATGTTGGCAGCCCACCCCAAACGGTGACTACCTCAAACCCGACGCCTACCTGATGCTCAGCACACCAACACACGCGGATTGCTGGTGGCTCGAAATCGATCAAGCCACCGAATCCTTGCCGCGTATCCGCGCCAAATGCCGCGCGTACCTGGATTTCCTCACCCACAGTGGTCTAGGCCCCAATGACGTACCACCCCGCGTGCTCTACACCACACCAGACACCCCACGAACCCACGCCATCCAAAAAACCACCAGAAAAGCATCCACACACGATAATGATCTTCTCTGTGTCACCACACACGCCGAGGCTCACACGTTTTTGATCAACCAACTACTGACCACATAACCCACAAAAAGTGTTGCTAGTCGGCAACGCTTGGGGTAGGATTACCTCTAAGAAAAGAGGCCCGCACGCATGAAGCACAGATCGTTTGGCCAGTACGTCACCCACGCGCGCGAGCAGTGTGGTTACTCGATGCGCCAACTCGCCGCACGCCTGGGTGTGGCCCCCTCCACTATTAGTCGTCTGGAAGACGGGGCGCGGTCACTGCCGCATCCTGATCTTTTTCTCGCTCTTATCAACGAGCTTGAGCTGGATGTGACTGTCGCACTGGCCTTGATACCACCCTACGAGCGCCTATGCAAAGGAGCCCACATGATCAGCCCATCACACCTACAAAGCACAACCCGTCAAGGAGGATCGTCATGGATTTCCTAGCTCGACATGTACCGGGAATGCCCGACATCCCCTCCAACGGGGTAGACATCGCCGCTGAGGATGCGACAATCGTCTACTACCGAGTCTCTGACCGTAGCCAAGTCGACACCGATTATGACCCGGAAGGCAACTCCCTGCCCGCCCAACGGGAATGTGTGGAAGAAACCGCCCGACGGTTAAAGAAAACGATCGTCGGCGAATATATTGAGCCGGGAGTTTCCGCGCTGCCTTTGGATAAGCGCCCGGCGTTTCGGGAGATGATCGAGCGGATCATTGCTCAACGAGATGTGAAATACGTTATTGTCTACATGCTCAACCGCTTTGCCCGCAACCGCTACGAAGACGCCATCGTCGGACTCACCCTAGAACGCCTGGGTGTCACCGTGATCTCCGCCAAGGAACATATCCACGGTAATGATCCTTCCGAGCGGATGATGCGCGGGATCTTGGCGGTCTACAACCAATACCAGTCCGAAGCCTCCAGTGCCGATATCAAAGAAAAACTGGCGCACAAGGCCCGCAAAGGGGGCACCATCGGCTACGCCCCCATCGGCTATTTGAATGTCACAGAAGAATTTGAAGGCCGCAAAATCAACACCGTTACCACCGACCCGCAACGTGGCCCCCTTATTGTATTGTGCACATTTTCGAACTCTATTCCACTGGCCGCTATTCCTTTGCTCAGATTCGCGCGATCGTCACCGAACAAGGCTTACGCACCCGGCCCACCAAAAAATATCCGGCAGGCACCCCCATTTCCATAGGCACCATCGGCAAAATCATCAGCGACCGCTACTACCTGGGCTACATCACCCACAACGGCATCGACTATCAAGGCCGCCACACACCACTGATCTCAGAAGAACTCTTCGACCGCGCACAGCGCGTCCTAGCCGCTAACGCCCATAGTGGGATACGACGCCGGGTGCATCACCACCCCCTAAAGGGGTTGCTGTGGTGCGCTCGGTGCAAGAAACGCTTCGTGCTCTCCCAAAACACCGGTAACGGCGGCACCTACCCCTACCTGTTTTGCATGGGACGTAAAACCCACACCTGCGACATACCCTACCTACGCCTAGACGGACCCACCGGGGTTGAACACGCCATCAGCAGCCACTACACCACCATCACCCTGGGCGAACACACCCGACAAGAACTAGCCGAACACGTAGACACGGCCATCACCACCGAACACACACTGTCTGAACACATCCGCACCCAACTCACCAAAAAACTAGCCCAACTCGAAGCACGAGAAGACGGCCTCTTCGCCCTCATCGGAGACCCACAATGGGACCGAGACAAACTCAACACCCACATGCGCACCCTACGCAAAGAAAAAGACGACACCCACCGACAACTGTCCACCCTGGATACCGCGCTAGACACCGGACGCCAAATATTCCACACCGCACTAGACATGCTCGCCAACCCCCGACGGGTTTACGATAGCGGCCCCGACGAGATCAAAACACTGCTCACAAAAACGATCTTCACCAAGCTCTACCTTGACACCGACGAACACGGCACCATCACCGTCACCACCACCGACCTAGCCGACCCCTTCAACACCATCACCACCGCGACAGATCACGACGCTCACACCAGCACCCCCGACCACACCCACTCACGCGACACCACCGACCTAGCCGCCCGACTAGCCCCCTGGCAACCTCCAGACGAGAGCAGGGGCGGCACCCTCCTCACGGAGAGCACCACCCCCAACAACTCGATGATCATCAGCAGGCCCACCCTCACCACTAGTGCCAGTGGTTCGAATAAGCCCTGCCTGGTCGGGGTGGCGGGATTCGAACCCACGGCCTCTTCGTCCCGAAGCAATGTGGGCGCTACAGTGACCAGCGTACGCTTGGGCATCGACCGTGCTGACGCGTCCCCGAGGGTCCGTGAGAGTCCGTACCCGTACGGGGTGGTTGTCACTCAGTTCGTCACTCACTCCGCCACAAGGCCGCTACAGGTTGATCACCAAAGCGTAACGGAGTGGTCCGCTGTCAGGGGCAGATCTTCGTGGTGGCGCGACAGCCGTCAGGCCTAGGTTGTGGCGATCTGTCGGGCTGTTCGGGCGAGGTCTTGGGTGTCGGTGCCGGGTCGGGTTTCCAGTGCGGTGGCCAGGGGTGTGAGCCATTCGCGGCGGGCGGCGATGGATTGCAGGGTGCTTACTTTCTCGATGGCTTGGTGGGTGAGCGTGAGTCCCCGGGGGTCTCCGGCCCGCACGTGGATCTCGGCGAGGAGGAGCTCGGCCAGGGTGTGGCCTCGGCGGTAGTGGCCCTCGCTGTAGGCGCGTGCCGCGCTGGCGGCGAACCGTTCGGCGGCGTCGAGCCAGCCTAGGTCGCGCTGGATCCCGGCGGTCCCCAGATCAGCGCTGCCGCGTTCGAAGGCGTCGCGGGGTGCCCCTCCGTCGTTCGCCTGGGCGAGGTGGCGGGTGGCCTCCTCGGTGCCGCTCATGCGGGCGTAGGCGGTGGCGGAGGTTCGGGCCAGTCGCGCGGTGAGGGTCGGTACCCGGGGGTCCTCGGCGCGGAGCTGCTGGAACTGCCCGAGCTGGAGGAGTTTGAGCGCATCGTTGGGATGCCCGGTACGGACTAGCGTCAGTCCGGCGTGCCAGGCGGCGTTGGCGATCCCGTAGGTATCCCGGGCCGCACCAGCCAGCTCCATGGCGCGGGTGAAGTGGCCGGTCCCGTCCAGCCCGGAGTCGTAGCACGCCCAGCCCGCCTCGGTGTGCAGCTCAGCCAGTGCGGCGGCTAGCTGTGCTGTGACGGTATCGGTCGCGGGGACGTGCATCCAGCGGGTGTACAGGGTCGCGGCGGTGCTGTAGAGGTCGGCCTGCCCGCCGTAGTACCGCGCGAGACCACGCACCCCCTCGGTGACCGCCCGCACGGTGTGCACATGGACCACACCCAGCCGCGAGGGCAGCGCCTGCCCGGTCGGCAGGGCCAGCTCGGGCAGACCCACACACACTTGACCCAGACCGGCGGCCATGGTGGCGGTGACCAGGATGCGGCGTTTCACGGCCTCGGTCACCTCCTGTCCGGCGGAGGGCGGGTCCGGCGCCTGTTCACCGTAGCTCAGGCCCAGCCAGGCTCGGGGTATGCCGAGCCCGTCAGCGATGCGCTCCAGCACCCACACGTCGCGCACCCGGCGGCCCTTGAGGATCTCGCACACGTCCGATTGGGACTGCCCGGTCAGGTGCGCGATCCGGCGTTGACTCACGCCCAGGCGCCCGAGGAGCCGGTAGACGGTGGCGATGTCGCGGGCGGTCAGCGCGGCTCGCATCTCCTCGCCGTCGAAGAACTCGGGCTCGATCGGGTCCACCGGTGATCACCTCGTCTCTGTGTGTGGAGGCACCTGGTGCCGGGGTTCGGGGGGCTGCACGCGGGTAAGCAGTCGTTGCTTTTGCCCGCGCCCGCCGCCTCTCATGGGTTGATCGCGGCGGCCCGGCACCAGATGCAGGGCGAACTGTGGCAGCTGGGGCCACAGTGGCGGTAGAGGGCGGCCTGCCTAGAGGGCTGCCACCTCCGCTGCCACCCTTTAGGGTTGGCGGCTGTGACGGTCGATACGGGGGAGCTGGCGGCTGACCGGGTGCGGCTGAGGACCTTGCGGCGGAGCCTGGGTTTGCGCCTGGTCACCTACCGCAACGCGGCCGGGGTCTCCCAACCCGAGCTGGCTCAGGCTCTCGGGCGGACCCGGACCACGATCTCGAAGGTCGAGCACGGCACGCGCGGGATGCCCGAGGAGCAGTGGAAGATCACCGACGAGGTGTGTCGGGCTGAGGGTGCCCTGGTGAGCGAGCACGCCACACTGGCCCAGGCCGAACAGGACTACCGTGGTCGGTGGCGCACCCAGCAGCGCCAGGCGTGGCAAGCGGCGGCGCAGGCCAGCGCGGATGCCCTCCGGGCCGCACCCGGACTGTTGCCTGCCGCGCGGGAGCGCGGCCAGGGGGGTGGGCGCGGCGCGTGGCCGGAGACGATGGGTGTGGACGGTGAAGTAGCCGAGGAGCTGATGCGGGAGGTGGTCACGACATTGGCGCGGTCCCTGGGTCGTCGTGAAGCGCTGCGGGTCGCCCGTTTAGCACTGGCGGCCATGGGCCTTTCTGGCCTGGACGCTGACGAGTGCACCCGGGTGGCGCAGGCTGTGGACGCTCCGCACCGGGTAGACCCGCATGTGGTGAACAACCTGGCGACCACGCTGGCCTATTGCAAGCGTCAAGAAGACACGCTCGGGCCGTGTGAGGTGCTGGACACGGTCGTTGCGCAGCATGGGATCGTGCGCCGCCTGCTGAAGGGTGACTGCTCGGAGGGACTACGCAGGTCGCTGAAGACGGTGGACAGCAATATGGCAACCACAATCGGTCACTACTTCCTGGATATGGGCCACCCTGACGGGGCCAAACGCTATTTCGAGCGCGCCCGCCGAGCCGGTCACGACGCCCGCAACCCGGCGTGCGGCGCCTACGCGGCATGCTGGACAAGCTTTGCGGCATTCGAGCGCGGGGACACGCCCGCCGCGCTGGACGCCGCCGCCGCCGCGCGCAGCCTGGCCGCGCGCACCGGTGACGTCCGGCTTAAAGCCTTGGCCGAACTGCGAGCCGCCGGAGCCTATGCGCTGGACGGCCAATACGGGCCGTGTATGGCCGCGTGCGCACGAGCTCAGGAGTTCCTCGCCAGTGCAATCGCGGGTGCTCCCGAGTCACTGGCGTACTGGGTGCACGAAGGCACGCTAGACAAGGATCGCAGCAAATTTCTCTCATTGCTGGGCAAGCCAAGACAGGCCGTCGAAGCCGCCACCAATGCTTTAACGCGGTACGAACGCACCCCTTATGCGCACAGCCGCGCATTCTGTGAAGTGAAACTGGGCAACGGGCTCGTGCTGTCCAAGGAGATCACCGAAGCCGCGCGGGTGCTCGGTGACGTGGCCAGATTCGCGAGCCTCTCGCCACGGCTCACAGCGGAACTCCACGCCACCCGGGCTCTGATGCAACCTTGGGGCGGAACCCAAGCCGTCACCACACTCGACGCCCAGCTGGAAGCGTATGGACTCAGGCCAACCGCCGCACCGCTCTGGCGGCCCGGCAGTTCCGGTCCAAGCAACTGAACCGCCGCGACTCCTGATAGAGTTATCGCCGCATCTAGGCGTGCGCTGAAGATCGTTCAGCGTGTCTCCCGTGGGGTGAGCGGGGTGATGAAGTCCAGGCGGGTACGGTCCGCGGGGTATTCGGCGTCGGAGATTTCCACGCGCCGCCCGTGCTGGTCGAGGGAGATTCGCCGGCAGCGCAGCATGGGCACACCGGGGTGGAGGTCCCACAGCTGAGCTATGACAGTGGAGGGCATGTGTTCCGTGACGTGGTCAGTGAGTGCCGTGCCGGCCACCGACTACCTCAGGAGTTGATTTTCAATCTGGTGCTCGATCACAAGGGGTGACACTCCGAAGTATTCTGCGACGGAACCCAGATCTTCCTGCGTTGCATCACCAGGGGAGACTCCTAGCTGACTCCTGATTCCTTCGGCGGGAGCGAGAAACTCGGCCGCAAACGCACGCTCAGCCTTCTGTAGATGTGTATATGAGGTAGTAATCAGAAACGTCGGCTCATCCCTGGCAATACGATGCCACAGCGCACGCCCTTGGATGAACCTCCTGGAACTTGGAACCAAGGGTCGACCCGACACTACCGCGAGGCGCCCGGAATCAACCGGAGCGACTCCTACCGCCTGTACGTTTGGATCGACACCGACCCGCGACTCCAGCGGCACAAAGCCCTCCATATCGATGGAACTGTCATCGGCCAGGCCCAGGCTAAGGCGAGCAGCCCGGGCCTGCCGCCAACCCAGTAGCCAAGGCACGTCGACGTCGCGCGCAGAGATCGTCGCCAACGCATCTCGAGCCAAACGAATCTGATCAGACGAGGCATCAGCAAGGCGTTCGGCTTGCAGAGTTGCATCGATGATCCATTCGACCGCCTGCGGAATGAGACTGGGATCGACGGAATCGAAGAACTCACCCAGGACTTCCTGCGGCAAAGATTGCGCCGACTCGATGATCGACTCCTCGAACTCGCCCGCTTCAGAGAAAGGATCGAGACCGAGCTTCGCCGCCGCAATACAATATTCGCGCTCATCCCTTTCCAACGCGATGAGGGCACTCCACTCCTTCTCCAGGGGTGTCCCCGTCACTCCCTGCTCGACCAGACGATCCAGCACCGACGTAACAAGGACGGTAAGAGCCCGCTCGACCTCGCCAGTCCGACGTGTGCCTTCACCCTCACTGAGATACCTGATGCGAGCGAACTCACCGAATTCGCGATCCCGGTACCAGAGCAGCCTTGTTTCTCGCCCCTCTGGGATAATTAATAGGTTCGGCCATAAGAATCCGTCCCCGGCCGCTCTCACGCAGTGCCTGTCGCGGCGGCCCAGGGCAAGTAGATCCAGCCTGGATCGGGCGGGGCGAGAATGATACAGCAAGAACCACCAGTTGTAGACCACCCATTCCGCCAAGGGATAAAGCGGAGCAAAAATAGACCGCCGAGAGCTGCCTGAGTCACGATCCTCAACAAGGGTCAGGCAATCAGGTCCCACAGACATCTTAATTCGTGCCCACGTGGCGGCATGCTCCGGCGCCTTTACCATCTGGCCAGGTTCCCACTCCCATCTTATCGGGAGTCCAGCGTCGCTATCAGTCACTACTCCTCCGAACCTTCTTGGCCAAAAGCATCGGGCCATTCGTCGCGAGACAATGGATAGCCTTTGTACTGGCCGAGTTCCCGGTTCACCAGCCGAGCTTCGTACAGAACCCGCCCCACCTGGTGCCACACGTAGCGCGGGAAATCCCCCTCCCACAGCCCTCCGGTTCGCCCCCCGCGGATCGCTTGCTGAAGCCAACCAGTCAGCTCGTCCTGATCGGCAAGGCGAGGGTCACACGTGCTGGCGTCAGCCCGCGGATGGGGTGGGCCAGCGAAAGAAGGGAAGGTCTTGTGCTCGCCGCTGCCGACGTAGGTCACCCGTGCAATGACGTCTTCCACGTCGATCCGGGACGGGACCGGACCAGGCAACCGCCGCATAGGGCGGCGACGATGAGGCGCACGCATCCACGCATTATGGAGGATGGCGGCCTCCATGCCCACCAGAGCACGGGCTGACAGCGCACGGCGGCGGGATCTAGGCACGCACCTGCTCCGGTGCCAGTCTCGGACCTCGTCGACATCGTGATCGCCCGGCTCGGCGCCCAACCCGCGCGGGCGTTGCTCCGCGGCGACACGGTGAACGGCGTCGCTGATGGTCGGTGAGCGCCTGAACCGATCACTGACTGACGGATTGCCCGATCACTCGGGTGACCTCGCGCAGGGCATCGGCGGTGGCCAGCGGATCAGTTCCGCCGCCCTGGGCGATGTCGGGCTTGCCACCGCCACCGCCCTTGAGGACCTTGGCCGCGACCCGAACGAGGTCCCCAGCCTTGAGCCCCCGCGCTCTGCCCTTGTCGTTGACCGCGGCCACGACGATCGGCTTGTCATTCGCCAGAGTGGTCACCGCCACCGCCACCGGGCGGTCACCGAGCCGGTCCCGAATGTCGATCACGAACGTGCGCAGCTCGTCGGTGTTCGCGGGTTCGGACAAGTGCCGAGCGACCACGGACACGCCATGGACATCCGTGGCACTCCCCACGAATTCGCTGGTCAACCGCTTGAGCTGGGCCGCCCGAAGCTGTGCCACTTCCTTCTCGGCGTCACGAAGTTGCTTGAGCAATGCCGAGACCCGATCGCTGGTTTCACTAATCGGCACCTGAAGCATATCCGCAATGTTCCGCACCAGGGCTCGTTCCTTCGCGAGGAAACGATACGAGTCCAAGCCGACGTATCCCTCGATACGGCGCAAACCCGAGCCCACCGAGGACTCACCGATCACGGTCAGCGCGTTGATCTGCGAGGAACGCTCGACGTGGGTACCGCCGCAGAGTTCGCGAGACCACGGGCCGCCGATCTCGACCACCCGTACTTCCTCATCGTAAGTCTCGCCGAACAGGGCGAGCGCGCCCAGCTCGCGCGCTTGCGGCAACGAGGTGTAGAGAACCCGAACCGGGAGATCCCGCCGAATGGCGAGAGTAGCGACTTCTTCGATCTCGCTGCGCGTCTCCAGCGACAAGCCACCGGTCCAGGAGAAGTCCAAACGGAGATAACCGGGCTTGTTGTACGAACCGGCCTGCAAAGCGCTCGGCCCGAGCACCTGCCGCAGGGCGGCATGCACGACATGCGTGGCCGAGTGCGACTGGCGCGCGCCCAAGCGCCACTCCGGATCGACCTTAGCCAGCACGTGCCGCCCCTCGGTCAACTCGCCGCGACGCACTCGGACCTGATGCACCCACAGCTTCCGAGCCACCTTCTGCACATCCAGTACCTCCAGCTCCAGGCCGTCGGCGACGATCAGACCGGCGTCACTGTCCTGGCCGCCGGACTCGGCGTAGAGCGGGGTTCGATCGAGGACGACGTCGACGATCTCGCCTTCGGTGGCCACCGGGACACGCTCGCCTTCGCGGATCAGTCCGCGAACGGTGGCTTCGCTTTCCAGGTGCTCGTAGCCGGTGAACTCGGTGGCCCCGAGTTGCAGCAGGTCGCGGTAGACGCTCTTGTCCCCGTGCCCGCCGGTCTTACGCGCGGCCGCGTCGGCTTTGGCCCGAGCGCGCTGCTCGGCCATCAGATTGCGGAAGCCGTCCTCATCCACCGACAGGCCCTGCTCTTGCGCCATCTCCAAGGTCAGGTCGATGGGGAACCCATAGGTGTCGTGGAGCTGGAACGCCTGGTCACCGGGCAGGACCAGACTGCTGCTCGCGCGGACCTCGGTGGCGGCCAGGTCGAAGATCGCGGTACCGGATTTCAGCGTCCGCGAGAACGCCGACTCCTCGCCGACGGCGACTCGGTCAATACGCTCGTGCTCGCCGATCAGTTCGGGGTAGGCCGGGCTCATCACCGCCACGGTGCGCGCCACCAACTCGTGCACGACGGGGTCGGATGAGCCGAGCAGGCGCATCATGCGCACGGCGCGGCGCAGGATGCGGCGCAGGATGTAACCGCGTCCCTCGTTGGCGGGAGTGACGCCGTCACCGATCAGCATCACGCTGGTCAGGATGTGGTCAGCCACAACGCGCAGGGCGACGTCGTCCTTGCGGGTGCTGCCGTACGTGGTGGCGCTCAGCTCGGCGGCGAGATCGAGGATCTGGCGGGTGGTGTCGATGTCGAATATCGTGTCCACACCTTGGAGCAGTGCCGCCAGGCGCTCCAGGCCGAGGCCGGTGGCGATGTTCTTGGCGGGCAGATCGCCGATGATCGGGTAGCCCTCCTTGGCTGGCCCTTCGCCTCGGATATGCTGTATGAACACGAGGTTCCAGATCTCCAGGTAGCGCTCGTCATCGACGAGAGGGCCGCCTTCGCGCCCGTATTCTGGGCCCCGGTCGTAACAGATTTCCGAACACGGCCCGCAGGGACCGGGCACGGCCATCGACCAGAAGTTCTCAGCCATGCCCAACCGCTGGATACGGTCGGCGGGCACGCCGACCTCGGTACGCCAGATGTGCTCAGCTTCATCGTCATCGGTGTAGACCGTGACCCACAGCTTGGACTCCGGCAGGCCCAGGCCGCCATCAGCGACCGGATTGGTCAGGAATTCCCAGGCGTAGGGAATCGCCTTCTCCTTGAAATAGTCACCGAAGGAGAAGTTACCGAACATCTGGAAGAACGAGCCGTGCCGGCTGGTCTTGCCGACTTCCTCAATGTCGACGGTGCGCACGCACTTCTGCACGCTTGTCGCACGGGGATAGGGCGCGGGAGCCTCGCCGAGGAAATAGGGCTTGAACGGTGCCATGCCCGCGTTGATCAGCAGCAACGTCGGGTCGTCCGCGATCAGCGATGCCGACGGGACCACGGTGTGTCCCCGCTGCTCGAAAAAACGAAGAGCCCGGCTACTGATCTCTGCCGACCGCATGGGCTTACCTTCCAGAGGTTCGATCGTCGGAACGCTGACCACACCCGCGGCAAGCCCGGCGGCGCTGCCGGAGGGCCGTGGTCCAACCATGGTAGGCGGGCCGGCCCAGCCGTTTCCGACGGGTGACGCCGCGTCACCGCCGTACCAGCCGACCAGCCCCGCGCCTTTGGACGTGGCCGTAGCGGTGCAGGATGATCGCGGTTTGTGTGCCGTTGACGACACGAGATGTCGTCAACGGCACACAAAATCGGATCATGAGCGGCCAGGTCGGTCGGCAGTTGGTGGTCACCGCAAGCAGTGCACCTTGCTCACCGGTCCCGTCCCATGCGAATGTCTCCCGACACCTTGTGCTGCCACCGCAGGCGGCCGGCACGGCCGAGATTATGGTATCCGTCGCAGGTGTAGACCCGACTCAGCTGCCCGGTCGTGATCACGACCTCCCGGTCCCCCGTGCCTCGTCGGTTCGGGGTACCGCAATGGTGACTGGCGCCCCGGCCTGGGCGTGAATGGCCGACGTGCCGCCGACCCACAACTCCGCGTCGTCCGGGTGAGCCAGGCCACCAAGCCGACACCGAATACCAGTGCCGCACCCCTCGTGAGAATGCTGTACAGCTATCGCGCGGTGGCGAACGGGCTGCGGACCGATCACCCGACCCCGGGTCTGCCCTTCGTCGAGGACGCGCACTTGCCGCTGGATGACCCCCACGCGCTAGAAGCGGTGGGACGGCACCACCTGGTACCGGCCGTCGCAGGTGTGGGACGGCGCCAGCGAGGAGTACGTCGCGCGCCCAGTCCCGGCAGCGACGACGGTCACCGCGGCGGACCTGCTCAACCCCACCGTCTCCGCGGGCGCTGGTGACCGGGCCTTGGCGCGGGTTCTCCAGATCGGGCAGGTCGACCTAGCCGCCGCGCCCGTGGACAGCTGGGCTGAGCACCTGGCGGTCTGGGTGGCCCGCCGGCCCACGCACGAGCCAAAGACCTGAGCTGGCAGATCGCCGCCAGCCTGGACAGCCTCGTCCCCCTCGACGCTCTCTCCAGCACCGTCCGCCACGCCGTCCTGGACGAGCTCGCCACCGGTCAGCACTCGGACCGCGATTCCAACCTGGGTTTCTACGGGATCAACCCGCTATCGGCGGACAGGATCACCGCCAAGACGGGCATCCGTGGGGCATTGTCGACCACCAACACCCGGTCAGCTGCTAACGCCGAAAACTTGCCCCGTCCCGCCACGGCCGGCAGGAATGATCAGAATCGCCACGCGTCGGCTTCGGCGCGGTCATCAGCTCTGCCCGCACGACCGGATGGCCTCACCTATGGCTCTTTGCTCGGCTACCTCGACGACGGCGGCCTGCCGAGCCTGCGTCAAAACCGTGGGTTCAATGGTGAGAATTGTATTGACTCTCACGTTGAGAACTTGGTGTCAAACGGTGGGTGCACCTGTGGTGTGCTCAGGACTGATTGCGGCGCTGATACCCCGCCCGCGTCGATAGAGCGGCGGCGGCTCCGCTTCTGACGGCGCGTGCAACATGCTCGGGCCAGATCCCTCCGGAGATGCCCGACTCCGCAGTACGGGCGCCGAGGCGGGTCTCGCGTTCAGCCCGTGGTCGGGTCGCCTGGCGGACGGCGTCGCAGCAGGTCGAGGATCTGCTGCTGACCATTCTGCAACAGCTCGAATCCAGCATCGACCTTCGCATCAAGGGTCTCGACCCTCGCACCGAGTGTGTCGACCTTCGCATCAAGGGTCTCGACCTTGCCGTCGATGACCCTCAGCAGGTCGTAGACGGCCTCGAACTCATTGTCGTGCTGGCGGAGCTTGCGACCGACTTCGGTCGAGCGAGGTGCGACCACCCCGGGAGAGTACCGGCGGGATCTGTCGCCGACTCGGGCTGGGGTGAAACCCCCTTAGATTTTCATGGGCCTGGTGGAGCGCCCACGGGAGAATGTGGGTCCGGCCTGCTGCTTGTCACTGTGCGCGAGCACGATCGAGGCGTCCAACCGGATCATCGTCACCGCACCCAGATCCTGCCCGGCGACCCGGGCCGCCGGGATAGCGCCGTGCCGGGCCTCGATCTGTTTCCACACGTGCTCACGTACCCGCGCCCGCGCCTTCGCGATCTTCCCCAACCGGGCTGGGGGGAGCTCCTCCAACGCCCGCCACACCGTGGTGTCCGAGGCCACCGACCCGAACAGTTCCCCTTGGTGGCGCAGCGTGTCGATCGCACTGATCGTCGTGCCGCCATCGGCGATCATCACCGCCAGATCCGCCAGCCCCCGACCCCGATCATGCACCGGCCAGAAACCGGGCCGGGCCAGCGCCGTGGACAGCGCACCCGTCAGCCCGACCCGATCAGCCGCCAGCCGACACGACACCATGCCCGCCCACTTCCACGGACAGGCCCTTGGACCACGCGGTAACATCCACCTGAAAAGTGCCTCCCCTGGCTGCGGCATCGAGGACCTCGAAGACCCTTATTCTTGCAGCTCAGAAGCATTTTTCGTGCATCAAAACACCGACCCATTAAAGATCATTCCGATCTCGGTGAATGACCGAGGCTAGCCGGGGCCGTGCTGGGCCAACAGCGCCACATCGCAACGTTCAACGGGCGCCCGTTGTGTGAGCTGGTGGGGCTTGATGAGGACTGGAGTCCCTGCCCGCTCACTGGGTCAACCACCCGCGCGCCGTCGCCAGCGCCGAATACAAGCCCCGGCAACTCGCCTGGGCCAACACCCGCGGTCTGACCATCCCCCCGACTCTGGTCAGCAACGACCCCGACGCGGTTGCCGCCTTCGCCGAGTCAGTAGACGGCGACATCGTGACCAAACCCCTCTACGCGCGGATGCCTCGGGATGAGCACGGCCGCTTAATGGGCCTGACCTACGTCACCACCGTCCCACCGCAGCGGTGGCCCGCAGTCCTTCCAAGCCAACATTGATGTAACCGACCTTGCCAGCCAAGCGTTCGGCGTGTTGCAACGCTCTGGTGGCGTTGGTGGGGATGCCGAGGATGAACTCGGAGTACATGTCGACGATATCGCCGAAGTCCTTGCGCATCAGCGGTTCCCCACCGGAGAGGAACACCCGCTGCACACCGGCAAGGTTGGCGCGCATCGTGTCGAGCTAGGCCGGTGTGGGATCGGGCAGTTACAGGATCTCCGAGCAGAAGTTGCAGTCGAAATCGCAGCGCTTGGTAACTTGCAGGATGACCGAATAGTGGGGCGGTGAGGTGGGTGAGAAGTCCGTCGATGGAGGTCTCGCCGCTCAGTTGGAAGTGGTGTCCTTCGGTGAAGACCACCGGACCTGACTGTGGCCGGGCGTGGTCCAGGGCTGCTGGCGTACCTAAATCGGTCACGTGGTGCCGCGCCGGGGCCATCTGGCTTGTCGGCTGTTGCCTTCTGTGGGCCGCCTTGTTTTTTCCGGACAGCTGATTAATTGCTACCTCATGCTGCGGACTGCCGGTTCAGGTACTCGTCGTAGACCTCTTGCGGGGTCTGGTATCCGAGTGCCGAGTGGAGACGTTGAGTA
>JBOHFY010000352.1:0-2853 GCA_050699895.1 Pseudonocardiaceae bacterium | reverse complement strand
GGGGCAGCGTGGTGAGGAAGGCTTGCCAGGCGGGGGTGGGGAGCGACAGGGCGGGGCCGGTGCGGTTCTTGGAGTCGCGGATCAGCACGGCGTCCGGTCCGGGCGCGATCTCGACGCAGGCGCCGTGGGGGCCGGTGTAGCTGCTGGTGCGCCAGCCGACCTCGACGCAGGCGAATTGGGGGTTGCTGTAGCTGCTGGTGCGCCAGACGATCCCGTCCGGCTCAGGCGCGGTCATCCTGGTCCTCTCGATCCGCATAGAGCTCGGTTGCCAGGCGGGCAATCAGCTCCCGTGATTCTTCCTCGCCCAGTGAGGTCTTCGCCAGTGCCCGCAGGATGGTCTGGTAAGCGGCGATCTCGTCGGGCCGCTCCAGGAACAGGCAGCAGGTCTGGCTCTCCAGGAAGGCCACCGGCTTGAAATCGGCGAACTCCATCACAACGAATGACCCGCTGATCGCGGCGTGCCCGCCGTGCGCGGCCGGAACCACCCGCAGCGTGAGGTAGGGGCGCGTCGACATCCGCAGCAGGTGACGCAACTGGGTGGCCATCACGGTGGCGCCGCCGATCGGCAGCCGCAGCACGAACTCGTGCAGGTAGAAGGTGAACCGCGCCGGGTGCTCCCGGCTGAACAGGTTCTGGCGGCCCAGCCGGGCGGCCACCCGGCCGTCGACCTCCTCTTCCGGCACAGTGCCGGCCTCCTGGATCAGGGCCCGGGCGTAACCGCCGGTCTGCAGCAGGCCCGGCACGATGGTCGACTGGAAGTCGCGGACCGTCACCGCCTTGCTCTCGTGGTCGATGTAGGTCACGAGCTGCTCCGGGAGCCGGGAGCCGTGCTGCTGCCACCAGCCTGGGGTGTGTTGCTCGTGGCACAGGTCGATCAGCCGGTCGCGCTCGGTGCCGGTCACCCGGCACACGGCCAGGAATGCTGACACCTGCAACGCGGTGACGTGACGCTTGCCGGCCAGGATCCGGGACAGCAGGCTTGGGGACCAGCCGAGCAGCTCCGCGGCCCGCTTGCCGGTCAGGTCGGCGCGCTTCATGGCCGTGCGCAGTCCGTCGCCGAGCTCGCGGCTGCGGACTGTCGGCTCACAGTCTTCCATGGTGACCTCCCGTCACGACCCTAAACCTACAGTCCGACAGATTCCGCACCAGCATCCAATTATATTGTCGTAATGAGTATTGCGTGCCCTGAGGGCAATCGGTTCTGATTCTCGTGAGCGGGGATACTACCTCGCCGGACTATTCGGGAGGTAACCGATGGACGCGATGACACCAGCCCTCATCGACGCATACACGCTGCTGGATGCCGACCTCGTCGAGCATCTGGGCGAGGCGGAGTTCCTGGGGACCAAGGTCGCCGAGTGGTCCGGGGAGGACGTGGCCAACGCCCGCAAGCTGATCTCCGACCTGGTGGTCATCCTCCGCGGGCTGATGGTCGAGCACGAGATGAGGCCGCAGGGGACATGCCGGACGTGCTCGTCGCTGTGGCCCTGCCCGGTGGCGACGACGATCCACGCAATGGTCAAAGACCCGAACCGGGCCTTCATCGAGCTCGTCGCCCGCGCTCACGACGCTGAGTGACCAGCAGATTCCAGACTGTAACCAGAAAACCGTAACGGTGGCCCCGGAGCAGCGATGATACTACCGTCATGACGTGACGAACGCGATAGAGGAGACCTCCCGCGATGGGTGACCCGAGCCAGCGCCTCGACAACCTGCTCACCGAGAGCCGGGTGTTCCCCCCGAGCGAGGCTTTCGCCGCGCGGGCCAACGCCACCGCCGCGCTCTACGATGACGCCGACGCCGACCGGGAGGCCTTCTGGGCGCGGCAGGCCCGCCGGCTGCACTGGCACACCGACTTCGACCAGGTCCTCGACTTCGCGGACGCCCCGTTCGCGAAGTGGTTCCTCGGCGGCCGGCTCAACGTCGCCTACAACTGCGTGGACCGGCACGTCGAGGCTGGCCACGGCGACCAGGTCGCCTTCCACTGGGAGGGCGAGCCGGGCGACACCCGCACCATCACCTACGCCGACCTGCAGCGTGAGGTGTGCAAGACGGCCAACGCGTTGCTCTCGCTGGGTCTCGCCGCTGGAGACCGGGTGGCCATCCAGCTGCCGATGATCCCCGAGGCGGTCTTCGCCATGCTCGCCTGCGCCCGGCTGGGCCTGCCGCACAGCGTGGTGTTCGGTGGCTTCTCCGCTGAGTCGCTGCGCCAGCGGGTGAACGACGCGCAAGCCAAGCTGGTGATCACCGCCGACGGCCAGTACCGGCGGGGCACCGCGGGCCCGCTGAAGGCCAACGCCGACGAAGCCCTGCGGGACACCCCGACGGTGCGCCACGTCCTGGTGGTCAAGCGCACCGCCATCGACGTCGACTGGACGCAGGGCCGCGACCTGTGGTGGCACGAGCTGGTGGATCACCAGTCTGAGCAGCACGTCTGCGAGGCGTTCGACAGCGAGCACCCGCTGTTCATCCTCTACACCTCGGGCACCACCGGAAAGCCCAAGGGCATCCTGCACACCTCCGGCGGCTACCTCACCCAGTGCGCGTACACCCACCACGTCGTGTTCGATCACAAGCCCGGCGAGGACGTCTACTGGTGCACCGCCGATATCGGCTGGGTCACCGGGCACAGCTACATCGTCTACGGGCCGCTGGCCAACCGGGCGACGTCAGTCATGTACGAGGGCACCCCGAACACCCCGCACGAGGGCCGGCACTGGGAGATCGTGCAGCGCTACGGCGTCACGACCTACTACACCGCGCCGACGCTGATCCGCACCTTCATGAAGTGGGGCAAGGAGATCCCGGAGAAGTACGACCTGTCCTCGCTGCGGTTGCTGGGCAGTGTCGGGG
>JBOHFY010000351.1:0-18845 GCA_050699895.1 Pseudonocardiaceae bacterium | reverse complement strand
GAACTCGGTTTTGCGGACCCGCCGGGAGGAATCCGCCGCCGGGTCATACGCCACAACGCCAGGCATCCGCAGCCGGATGCAGCTGCCGCGCACCCGCGACACCGCCCCCGAGCTCGCGCTGCGCCGGCAACTGCACGCCCGGGGCCTGCGCTACCGCGTGGACCGCCAGCCTCTCCCGGGACTGCGGCGCCGCGCTGACATTGTCTTCGGCCCGACCCGGGTCGCGGTGTACGTCGATGGCTGCTTCTGGCACGGCTGCCCCGAGCACGGCAACCCCCGGCCCGCCGCTAACGGCTGGTACTGGCCCGCCAAGATAGCGGCGAACAAAGCCCGTGACGCCGACACCGACCAGCGCCTGAGGGCTGCGGGCTGGATCGTCATCCGCTCCTGGGAACACGACGACCCCGCCCAGACCGCCGACCTGGTTGACGCCGCGGTCCGGCACCGCCGACGCCACGACCCGGGCGCGAGCAGGGCGGGCGCGACTGGCGGCTGAGGTGTGATGTGGCGCCCGTGTCAGGGATTGAGTAGCGGCAGCATTGTTTGGCGGAGGAAGTTCCGGATCTCTTGGCACTGGGAGTCGGTGGCGCTCACGAGGGGCGGTCGTACGTAAGGGGGGAAGCCAGGCAGGCGTGCGGCTAGAGCGGCTTTCGTGAATGCGATCTCGGTCAACGATGAAGCACGACGGGCATCGCTCCACTGGTCGAAGTGCGCCTGCAGCCGGTGAGCTCGCTGGAGATCCTCGCCCTGTATTGCTTTCGCGATGCGGAGGGGGAGTTCGACGACCGGGCCCCCGTTTCCGGTCACGAGGCCGTCGGCGCCGATGTCCGCCAGGTGTGTTCCAGCGCGGTCATCACCGACGAAGACCTGCATGTCTGGCCTCGCGGCCTTGAATTGCCGCGTAATGTCGCGGTCGGTTCCCGAGTCCTTCACGCCCCGCAGCAGCGGGAACTCGGCCGCGAGCCGTGAGACGATCGAGGGCGTGATGTCAGTCTGAGTATGCCGGGGGAAGTTGTAGAGGAACAGGGGGAGATCCGACCGGGCGAGTAGTTGCCGGAAATAGGCGCAGACGCCCTCCTCCGGTGGGCAGGCGTAGAAGTAGGGGGCGATGGTCGCCAGGTAGTCGGTGTGGGGCCGCGCGTGATCCAGCAGATCGATCGTATCGCCGACCGCGGCCGCTCCAATGTGGGCGATGATCTGTCCGGACCAGTGCTCGCGGCAGAATTCCAGGACAGCACCGCGCTCGCGCGATGTCATGCTGAAGAACTCACCCGTCGTCCCGTTGACGAGAATGGTCGTGACCCCCGCGGCGGACAGCAGCGCCAGGTAGCCGCGCAGAGCATCCTTGTCCACAGCTCCCTTCGCGTCGAAGGGCGTGACGACCGCGACGATGGGTGAGGTGATCATCCCGTCAGCTCCAGGGAGCCGTGGAAGACACTGCCCTTCTTCTCTGGCGGCCACCGCCGGCTCTCCTCAACGCTGATGCTGTGTCGCGTGAGCGCCTCGAATTCCTCGCGAGCCGCCGTCACGTGGGGGCTGTCCCAGCCGAGTTGGCGAGCGATCAGTCGCCGAAGGCTCACCAGAACCCTGTTCAGCGGACAGGACAGTGCGGTGAACGCAGCCTCCGCATCCGCGTAGGCGGTGTCTCCGGCGGCGAACTGGCCCCGCTCAAGTGCGAGATCCCCCACTGTCACCAGGGTGTTGGCGGCACCCAACCCGTCATCGATCTGGCCGTAGATCTCCGCCGCTTCCCGAGTGCGCTCCTCCGCTGTGGAGAAGTCCTCGAGAATCAGATCGGTCTTGGCGAGCCCCAGCAGGGCATTGGCCTGCCCCTGCGGGTCACCGATCCGCTGGCTGATCCGCAGGGCCTTCGCATAGTCCATCCGGGCACCGTCGACGTCGTGCAGCGCCAGTCGCGTCTCTCCGAGGCTGTGCGCCGTGTTCGTCATGCCCACCCACCCATCAGGCACCGATTCGAATGCCTTCTGCGCATCGGTGTAGTGGGTGATGGCCCGAGGCCAGTCTCCGGTTACCCGCGCGACGTCCGCGAGGCACTCAAGGGCATCACCTCGCGCGAGCGGGTTCTCGCCGAGCTCCTCGTGGAGTCGGAATCCGATTAGGTAGTGACTGGCCGCATCGTCGTAGCGGCCCATGAGCCGAAGGACGTCCCCGATCCGCAGCCGACAGACCGCTTCGCGATCCCGGCGGGGGGGGGGGCTGCCTAGACCAGACCTCTAGCGCATCCTCGTAAGCGCGCAGCGCGGACGGTAGCCGGGCACCCGCCCTGAGCAGGTGGCCGCGCTCTTCGATCAGGTTGCCTTCGAGGACGCTTCCTCTCCGCACCACACACAGCGCCTTGTCCAGGTATTCGAGTCCTTCGCCGATTCGTCCCGTCCCCCGGAACACCAGGCACGCGGCGGCGACAAGCTCGATCGCGGGCTCGACCGTCGTCGGCAAGCGGAGCCCGTCATCCACCAGAGCTCCGACATTGGCCAGGTTGGGCGCCAATTGTGCCCACTCGGAGCCATTGTCGATTCGGTATGCGGTCGACAGCCGCTCATGGAGATGGTGGCTGTGCCATTGGATGGCGGCGAGCAGGAGAGGCTCCGCCCACTCATCCGCGGCACGCTCCCGCACGAACTCACGAATCGGCGCAAGGACGCGAAGGTGTGTACCGGTCTTCTCCACCAGCGATTTCCGCACGAGTTCGGCGGTGCTCGGGACCAGCGCGGCGCCGCCGGGAAGGATCTCCCCCAGGAGTTCGGTGGTCGTGCCGGCTGGGTGTAATGAGAGCGCGTGGAGAACCTGCCGCGAGTCGGCTTTCAGCGTGTCGAACGATAGCGCGACCGACACGTCAAGGCTCGAAGCCCGGTCTGGGGAATCGAAGCCGGGAAGACTGAGCAGGGCTGTGCGCGAGCGTTGCCACTCCTGGAGGAAGGTGGTGACCGAGACCTCGCTGAGCCACGCCGCGCTGACGACCAAGGCGAGCGGAAGGCCGTCCGCGACCGCGTGCACCTGAGCCATCGCCGCGCGGTCCTCGGTGGTCAGCGACGCGGCGTGACTGCGCAGCAGCTTGTCCAGCAGATCCCGCGCGTCCGCTGGCGGGAGCGGGCCGACGCGGACGAGCGACTCGGCACCGCCCACCCCCAGGCGCTCGCGAGACGTCGCGAGGACGCGGCAGTGGCGGCATCGGTCGACGAGCTCGCGCAGGGACCGTCGAAAGTCATCCGCGTCGACGGCGAGCGCGGTCTCCGCGTTGTCCAGGATGAGCACCGCATCCGTGTCCCCGAGCGCCTGGAGCGTCTCGTCCCAGGTGGCCGCCGGGTCGAGCCCGAGGGCCGTTGCCACCGTCGTGGCCAGCGAACTCCGGACGCTGAGCGCGGACAGGTCCACGTAGGCCACGGTGCTCGCGTCCAGATCCGTGGCCACGACCCGCGCGAGCTCGGTTTTGCCCGCTCCCGGCGGCCCGACAAGCGTCACGACCGGGAACTGCGCCAACTGCCGTTGGATCTCGGCGCACTCGGCGGTTCTTCCCGTGAAGACCGTGACAGGCGCGGGGACTCGGGCCGGGCTTCTCGTGGCCACCGGGTGTCGTGGCCGGTGGTTGCCCCTGAGCCTGGGCCTAGCAGGTTCCCGTGTCGCCGGCCCGCGCCGCAGCTCCAGCAAGGCCGCCACCGCGTCCACCAGGCGCGTGACATGCGCCTCGACCGGTGGCGGGAGGGCATGGAGCCAGTGTTGGCAGCTCAGGAAGTACTCCAGCGAGGGGCTCGGCTCGATGTCCGCGATGCGCAGCGGCACGAGGCTGACGTTGTGGGCGGCCGCTCGCTCGACCTCTCGCGGCACATGGCCGGACCGGTTGGCGTCGTCGGAGACGACGACCACCATCACCTCGACATCCTGGATGGCGGTGACAATCGCC
Organism: Pseudonocardiaceae bacterium; assembly: GCA_050699895.1. GTDB lineage: Bacteria > Actinomycetota > Actinomycetes > Mycobacteriales > Pseudonocardiaceae. Next base: position 14,926 of record JBOHFY010000351.1, on the reverse strand, counting down.
TCACTGTAGTTGGCCCCGGGCAGGATGTCCCGAGGCGCGATCCAGCAGCCGATCCCCGCAATCTCCAGCCCGTGCACGATGGCCTCAGCCAGCACCCGATCCGCCGAGGAGTAACTCACGAAGACGTCATAAGCCATCCGGGCGCGTCCTCAATCTATCGCTCACGTAGCGGAAGGTGTGGTCGCAGCCTAGCCATTGCCGGTGCGGCCAACCCAGCTGCACTCCCGCTACCTGCCCGCTGACCGGGCTGTGGGATGGTCGCCCGTCGGCGCCCGTGTCTCAGCTGGCAGGTGCCGTCGGGGGTGATGGTGGTTCTGGCCCAGGATCCGTCCGGGTGCAGCATCCACATTGATGTGTGCGTGCCGCAGCATCTGCACAATGAGTCCGGGCAGGGTGGCTGACGACGTCGGCCTCCCCGCCGGCCGATCGCCCAGTTCCGCGTGGTCGGCATGCAGTGGACCGACCCGGGTGACCAGTGACCGTTCCGGGCCGCGCGTCATGGCCGCGCTACGTATTCTCGCCATCGGAGCATTCCACCTGCTCGGACGACGCGACATCACCGAAGCAACCCGCTAGGCAACCCGAGCTATGGACCGGCCATTCAAGATCCTCCAACTGATATCATGTCTTGGAACGACCGGGGCGTATCCGCCAAGGACGCACAGGCTTCGCAATCGTGGGCTTCTATCTCGACAAATCTACCAAATGGGGCATCAGCAAACTTCACGTATTACGCCAACTGTTCACCACTGGCCCATGGCTACCACCAGCCCTCGCATCCAGCTGAACTGTTACCACGCAAACGGTTCACCGAACGGGTGAACTCTCCTGAGCTCGAGGTATTAGCCTGGCGCGCCCCCTTGTCGACTCCATAGGTTTCTGCTATAGATTTCTTGTAAGGAATTTCATCTCAGTTGAGGCGAGGGGAAGTTTGCCGTGGCTAAAGCGAGAGAGTCGCCGGTTAATTCTGACCCTGGCCCGCGACCTGTGTGGACATCAGGCGCAGGCGAGCGCGGATGGGTTCGCGGCCTTCGAGGCAGAGATGCTGGCCGGGTTCGTGATGTTGCGGGCTGTGGAGAGCTTGGTGGACAGCACGATCCGCAACGACACCAATACATCTGTTCGGTTGCCCACTGTAGGAAATGCGGGCTGCCGAGGCCGATGTGTACTTCGGCAGGGTCCCCCGCGATGTTATGCCTACGCCGCCCGCTCGTCGCACCGGCGCATGACGGTGCATTCGCGGTGAGCGGTGGGGAAAGAGCTCTTCGCCTGCAGGTGAGCGCAGCACAGCAGTACGATGAGCACGGCGGCAAGTACTCCGATATTGAGCGTGTGGTCAGTTTCTATCGTGACGATGTGGAGATCCCGTTCTTGTTCTTCAGCGTTCTGGGGTCTGTGCATGGTAAACGCGTGCTGAATGTGGGCTGTGGTGGTGGCTCTACGCGCGCATGGTCAAGCTATGCTAAACGCGATGCTGGCGCCCCGTCGGCATCCAAAAAAGGTATGGGCTTTATGTCGTGGTACGGAACCAGACGAGCATGCGACGCGTCAGGAGTCTTATCCCCGAGAATCATCGGTGTCCCCCCGCTGATCCTGGTCGCCTGCTTCGGCAAGACACGGGCTCCGTGTAATCCGAGTATACGAGACGTCGGCGCGCTGCTCTCGAGCTAGGCGGGTGTCCCGTGCGAAGCTTCCTCTCCGAATATCGGCTGATTGAAGGGATCCCCGGGCCCTGCAACTACTGGAAAAATAACATGCGGAGAATCCAGCACCCCATCTGGTTGCGGTCCACACCTGCCTGGACGGTGGGTCATACACGGACCACCCACAGAATCGATTACCGTTCCGATTCTCATTTCATGGGGATGTCTTCGTATCCTTCATTTGGAAGTCACGACGGTTTCGTTATCGATCGAATGAGAGGGGAATTCTGTATGTGTGAGATCGTAATGGAGCCATGGGGTGCGGTGGAATCGTTGCTGCTCGCGGCTGGTGATCGAGCTGAAGGTCTTGCTGAGACGATCCGGGGGATCGGATTGGAGCAGGTGGCCGACGTCGTGGTCGATGAGCTGGTGGTGCGCTGCGAGGTGCCCGCTGTGGACGCGCCGGTGGTGCTGCAGCTGGAGCTCTCGGACGGCCGTGCACTGGCCGGTCGAGGGTTGACCATCGACGGTGCCGCGATATCGGCTATTCCGGGATGGGTTGAGGACGCTGTGGCTACGGTCCGGTTTGATGTGGTCGATGCGGTGGAAAGTCTCTTCGATCCGGCGGGGCGTACGCGCCAGGTGAGCCGTGATGTCACCTGGCTGGAGAACTCGCAGCGGGTGGTGCTCACCGATGGCCAGCCTGACTTGCCCGCCATGTCGCGGCATTGGCAGCAGCTCAGCAGGGTTGTGCAGGCAGTAGTGGCGGCGTGTGCAGCTCGGCCGAGCGATCTCGGTGAACTCTCAGTGCGCTTCGGTTCGGACAAGTGGGCCAGTTTCCACTGGTATGTGCAGCACTACGAGCAGCATTTCGCTCGGTTCCGCACGGAGCCTGTCCGGCTGCTGGAGATTGGGATCGGCGGGTATCAGTTCGCGGACTGGGGTGGTGAGTCGCTGCGGATGTGGCAGCGTTATTTTAGCCGCGGGCTGATCTACGGTCTGGACATCTTCGACAAGTCTGGTGTCACCGGGCCGAGGATTCGTGCTGTCCAAGGTGATCAGAACGATCCGGAATTTCTCGCCGAGCTTGGTCGCCGCTTCGGGCCATTCGATATCATCATTGATGATGGCAGTCATATCAACGAGCATGTGAAGACCTCGTTCCGCTGCCTGTTTCCGTTCGTCCGACTCGGCGGCCTGTACGTTGTGGAAGATTTACAAACCGCGTATTGGCCGGGTTACGGCGGTGACGACCGTGACCTGATCAATGCGGATACGTCGATCGGGATGCTGAAAAGTCTCGTCGACGGGCTCAACCACAAAGAAATCCCACCCAGCGGGGATTCGTCTTCCTACACCGATCGACACGTTGTCGGCCTGCACTTCTATCATACCCTTGCCATCGTGGAGAAGGGCGTCAATGCCGAGGACGGCGTACCGTCGTTCGTCCCCCGGCAATCTTCCAGTGAAGCAATCGGGATGTCACTATGATCACAGTGGACCGTGGCGCGCGGCTGTATCTGGAATTACTCAAGAAGGTGCTGACCAACGTCATCTACCAGGACGCGCCGGTGTCCAACGAGATCTTCCCATTCACCGGCTACGATGAGGAGGCCCGGGCCGTTGGGTTGGACTGGCCGACAGTGGCACACACCATGGTGGGGAGAAAGCGACTGGACAACGTTCACCAGTGTTTGGGCCAGGTGTTGGCTGACGGAGTCGCTGGAGACTTCATCGAGACCGGTGTCTGGCGAGGTGGCGTCTGTATCTTCATGCGGGCGTTTCTCCTGGCGCATGGCTGCACGACCCGTAAAGTCTGGGTGGCTGACTCGTTTCAAGGAGTCCCAACCGCGACCGGAGAGAGCCACTCTTTCGACCGAGAAATGTCTTTGCACCAGCATAATGATGTCCTGGGAGTAACCCTGGAGACCGTACGGGAAAATTTTCAGCGTTATGACCTGCTGGATGATCAGGTTGAGTTTCTGCCCGGCTGGTTCAAAGACACCCTGCCTGTGGCGCCCATTGACCGGCTGGCGATCATTCGACTGGACGGAGATCTCTATGAATCCACGATGGACGCATTAGACAACCTTTACCCCAAGCTATCGGTTGGCGGTTTCGTCATCATTGATGACTACTTCCTCCCTGGCTGCCGCGAGGCGGTTCATAATTTCCGCGCTAGATTGAGCATCGAAGATACCATCCATCCCATTGACGGATGTGGTGTCTACTGGCGCCGCACATGTGACCGGGCCGGGGGGTAGGCATGCGGCTTCTCTGCATTGCGGCACGATCTGGGCGGCCGCCACCGGCCCCTGTATGGAAATGGTTTTCGATGATGACTGCCGGGCTGCGGGGAGGTTTCTGGCGGGACGGCGACCGGCGCGCATTACCGTCGCGGTCGCATCACGCTGACCACTCTTTTGATAAGCTATCCACTGGGTTGATTTTCAGACGACTAAGACCATTTATTTTCCGCTCGACGCCATCGCATCGCAAGGATGTGAGACATGCGAATACTTTTCGTTGCCGTCCCGTTCCCCGGTCATGTGCTGCCGTTGGTTCCCTTGGCGTGGGCCGCGCGGGTGGCCGGACATGACACACTCTTTGCGACCTTCGGAGAGGCTGCGCCTCTTGTTGTTCACGCGGGGTTGGCTGCCGTTGAGGTTGTCGAGGCTGCGGATTTAATGCCCGATGCCCAAGAAAATTCCCTGTCCAATATGTGGCCTAATGTCCAAGAAAGTTTAATATCTGATATCTGGAAACGTTTATTTTTCGATGTCCATGAACACGGTGCGCCGCAAGCGGGGCTGACGGTGCCACCGAGCTCATCCTATGTCGATACGAAAATGCTCATCAAGCGGGAAGAGTGGAGCAGTGTCAAAGGTATTATTGAGCTTCCCGAGGTAAACGAACTGATTAACCCGGTCGCGATGTTCTTTGGCTATATCAGCGAGCTGGCCATCGACCCGATCATTCGTATTGCCAGGGACTGGAGAGCCGAAGCTATCGTATACGAGCCATGTATGGTCGCCGGTTTGGTTGCGGCGAAAGCGGTCGGGATTCCCGCTTTCTGTCACGGATTTGGCGTGTGGCATCCTTGGCCGATACCCGCATTGTCGGCGATGATCGAGTCGAGGAAACGATACGGTCTGACCGACACTGTCTGGGAGCCGGTGGCCAACATCGACGTATGCCCGGAGAGTATCAGGCCGAATTGTCTCAATCCTGGCTGGCCGATGAGATACACTCCTTATAATAACGAAACGGTGTTGCCTGCGTGGCTTTTTGAATCTTCCTCGCGGAGACCAAGGGTGTGTGTCACCGTAGGTACCGCCATACCTGCTGTCGGTCGCATGGGGCCACTCGGCATCATCATCGACGCTCTCTCTAGATGTGACGTTGACGTTATTGTTCTCGGCGCCGAAGGTGCCATACGGAAACCGTTGTCGAACAACATTCGCTCAGCTGGGTGGCTACCACTCAACGCGGTGTTGCCGACCTGCTCCGCGATCATCCACCACGGTGGCTCCGGCACGATGTTCACCGCCTTGGTGGCCGGAGTGCCACAACTGGTGATACCGCAGTTCGCGGACCAACCCGTCAATGCCGCCGTTGTCGCTTCCCGCGGTGTCGGTATTTATCTGCCGGAGAGTGAGGCCGGCCCGGCCTCCGTGCGCGACTTGCTCTTTCGTTTGCTCGATGAAAGGGCGATATCCCAAGCCGCGACCGAGGTGCGCGAAGAAATCGCCGCCATGCCGCCACCGAGCGAGGTTGTTGATCGCCTCACCGCGGCAGCTTCGATACACCTTGGGCTCAAACGGTCGTAGAGGGCAGGTTTTTACTCCCGAGAAAACAGACGGCACCTTGTCGCCAGCGATGACCACCACAACGGCCGCATCCGCCAGTACCTGGGTCGCCCAGTCGCGATTCACGGTCGCGGAATAGATCCGTATAGCAGACGGCGCCTTCCCGCGGCACACCGTGCGCGGACATCAACGACACGCGGCAAATGTTAGGCCTGCGGTGGACACCAGCGCTGTGGCGTATGCAGGCCTGCATACGGCCTGAGGCGGTGCGCATGGATCGATACAGTGCATGGATCGATACAGTGCAGCGACGCGAAGCCAACGGCTGGGTGGTGCGGTAACGGGGGGAGATGGTCGTGGATCACGTGGTCGCTGCGGCTCTCATCTCGCTGCGGGGTCAGGCCGTGCTGGCGTCGGGTGACGTCGGGGCGGCCGTGCGGTTCGTCCGCGTGGCGCGCCGGTGGACCCAGCAGGAGCTCGCGGATCGTTCGGGCTACTCCCAAGCCACCATTTCCCGCATCGAGCGTGGGCAGACCCGCGCCGCGCGGGATACCGACGTGCTGGCTGACCTCGCGCAGGTGCTGGACGTCCCGCCGGCTGTCTTCGGACTCGCGAGCCAGGCGCATCAGTGTCGTACTCTGGATGGCGTGGACCGACGTGACGTGCTCAGTGGGACGGTGGCCCTGGCTGTGACGGCGTTGCTGCCGCACGGTGTCGCGGCCGCTGGCCGGATCGACGCCTCCCAGGTGGCCCAGTGCTGGACCGCGCTGCACCGCCTGAACGAGCTCGACCAACACCAGGGCGGCGCTACCGCCTACCAGCTGTCCGCGGGAATGTCACGACGGCTGCAGGATGCCGTGCGCGGCGGTAGCTACCCGCCCTCGGTCGGCGAGGAGTTGCGGCGCGTCACGGCCATGGCCATGCAGCAGACCGGCTGGAACGCCTACGACGCCGGGTGGGAGCAGCAAGCGCGCCAGTGGTGGCTCGAAACGGTCCATTTCGCTGATCTGAACGATACCCCCGAGGCTCGGGTGCGGGCCCTGGCCACGATGGCGCTGCAGGCCAGCAAGGATCCAGGCGGCGGGCCGGAGGTGGTCGCTCTCGCTCACGCGGCGAGGACCACCGCCCAGCGCAACGAGGCTATGCCCACCCTGCTGTCCCTCTTGGCCGCCCGGGAGGCTCTCGGGCATGCCAGGGCCGGTGATCGCGCAGCCGCCACCTCGTGTCTCGAGCAGTCCCGCGGCTGGCTCGACCACGGGCGGCGAGAAGGCGAGCCCCGGTGGCTGTGTTTCTGGGGACCGGCTGACCTGGCCTGGCACGAAACGACGGTCGGGCTGGTCACCAGGGACGGCAAGACCGCCGAGGCAGCCGCCCGCGCTGCCCTGGCGAGCGCCGACGCCGACGCCTTCCCGCGTAACCACATCCTCTACACGGCCGGTCTGGGATCGATCCTGACCCGGCTCGGCCAGCTCGACGAGGCCATCGCCGTCACCAGCGATGCCGTGCAACGGGCGGACGCCGTGCGCGGCTCCGGCCGGATCGTGTCGGACTTGCATCACACGGTTGACCTGCTGGGGAAGCAGAACCACCCGCCGGCACGGACCTTCGCCATTGCCGCCCACCGGCTGCTCCCCACACCGGTGTGACCGCACGGGAGTCAGATGAAGTACAGGCCGACCGCCCAGCCCGCGCTGGTGATGATCATTACCAGGATCGTCCAGAGACAGGCCTTCCGGGCGCTGACCCACATCCCGGGCTCGGGTGCGGCCGGCGGTGAGTCGTGCAGGTCGGCGGCGTGGCGCCGCATGTGGTGAGTGAGTTCGCGTTCCCAGAGCCTCCGGTCGATGATCTTCACTGGCACACCACCCTCGCCACGAATCGTCAGTGACCCAGCACCCCTGGACATCATAACGTTTCGTCGCCGGTTGTGCGGCGTCGTGAGGATGTCGGGGTGCTCTGCGAGGATGCCCATCGTGGGCAGCCGACGACCTGACCGGGATCCCCTCGACGGTCTCGACGAGGAGCAGCGCGCCGCGGTGTGCGCGCCGAGGGGGCCGGTCTGTGTGCTGGCGGGCGCGGGCACGGGCAAGACGCGCACCATCACCCGGCGGATCGCCCAGCTGGTCCGGACCGGCCACGTCGCCCCGGGGCAGGTTCTCGCGGTGACGTTCACCGCCCGCGCCGCGGGCGAGATGCGCACCCGGTTGCGTGACCTGGGGGTGGGTGGGGTGCAGTCCCGGACCTTCCATGCCGCGGCGCTGCGCCAGCTGCGCTACTTCTGGCCCCGGGTGGTAGGTGACGAGCCGTGGCCGCTGCTGGAGCACAAGCTGCGGCTGGTCGGCCAGGCCGCGCAGCGGGCCGGCACGGGCATCGGCGCTGAGGACCTTCGCGACGTCGCTGGTGAGATCGAGTGGGCCAAGGCCAGCCTGGTCACCGCCGAGAACTACCCCGCCGCGGTGGCCGCCGCCCGCCGGGGCACCCCGCTGCCGGCGGCACAGGTCGCCGTGATCTACGCCGGATATGAGGAGCTCAAGAACCGCAACCGGGTATTGGATTTCGACGATCTGCTGCTGCACACCGTCGCCGCCCTGGAGGAGCACTCGGCGGTGGCTCAGGAGTTCCGGGACCGCTACCGCTGCTTCGTCGTCGACGAGTACCAGGACGTCACGCCGCTGCAGCAGCGCATGCTGGACGCCTGGCTGGGAGCCCGGGACGACCTCACCGTCGTGGGCGATGTGAACCAGACCATCTACTCCTTCGCCGGTGCGGCTCCCCGCTTCCTGCTGGAGTTCAGCAGGCGGTTCCCCGACGCGGTGACGGTGCGGCTGCACCGCGACTACCGCTCCACACCCCAGGTCGTGTCGCTGGCGAACCGGGTGATCTCCGCTGCCCGCGGCCGGCCGGCGGGGGCCCGGTTGCGGCTGGAGGGCCAGCGCGGCGCTGGTCCGGAGCCGTCGTTCGCCGAGCATGAGGACGAGCCCACCGAGGCGGACGCCGTGGCGGCGGCGATCGAGCAGCTGCTGCGCGAGGGCACCCCGGCCGCTGAGATCGCCGTGCTATACCGGGTGAACGCCCAGTCGCAGGCGTACGAGCAGGCGTTGGATGCCCGGGGCATCCCGTTCCAGGTCCGCGGCGGGGAGCGGTTCTTCCACCGTCCGGAGGTCCGGGCCGCGGTTCGCGCGTTGCGGGCGGCGGCCACCGCTGCCGCGGCGGACTCGACCTTTGAGCTGGGCGCTACCGTTCGCGCGGTGCTGGCCCGGCAGGGGCTGACCGACCAGCCCCCTGCGGGCAGCGCCGGGCGGTCCCGCTGGGAGTCGCTGCGCGCGCTGGCCGAGCTGGCCGATGACCTCGCGGGCAGCACTCCGGACGCTGACCTGGGCCGCCTGGCCGCCGAGCTCGACGCCCGCGCCGATGCCGCGCACCCACCAGCGGTGCAGGGTGTGACGCTGGCTTCGCTGCACTCGGCGAAGGGCCTGGAGTGGGATGCGGTGTTCCTGGTCGGGCTCGCTGAGGGGACGCTGCCCATTCACTACGCCGAGGGCGACCAGGCCGCGCTGGAAGAGGAGCGCCGGTTGCTGTACGTCGGGGTGACCCGGGCACGGCGGCGGCTCGCGCTGTCCTGGGCGCGCTCACGCAGCGCGGGCGGGCGGCGTTCCCGGCGTCGCAGCAGCTTCCTCGACGGCCTGGTGCCAAGAAAATCAGTTGCCGGTGTATCAGCGGGGTCCGCACCGGGCTCTTAATCTCCGGGAAGCGGTCGGAAGGAGGTGCCCTGATGGAGCTGCGCGTGACTACCGCGGAGCGTTCCTTCCGCGGGGCCTGCTATCGGGTCCTGGTCACCCTGCCCTGCCGCGCGCACGACCCAGACCTCTGGTTCGCTGAGTCGCCAGCCGCGCTGGAGCGAGCCAAGCAGCTGTGCGCGGGTTGCCCGATCCAGGCCGCCTGCCTGGACCGCGCGCTGGCCCGGCAGGAACCCTGGGGGGTGTGGGGCGGCGAGCTGTTCGAGCACGGTGTTGTCATCCCGCGCAAGCGTCCGCGTGGCCGGCCCAGCAAGGCCGCCCTCGAGCGGGACCGCGCCGAGCGCGAGCGCGCCGAACAGGAAACCGCCGCGTGAGGCGATCAGCGGACCGTCGCCTCATAACGGAGCGCCTGTCGGTTGTAGTTCGCGGCACCGTCGGGTACGTCAGCTCCGACTGTCGTGGTCTTCGCGGTCACGCTTGCCTCCATTGCTGACCGAGTGATCGGACTGATGTTTACTGAACCGGATCTGGGAAGTGCCAAGCAACACCGAAGAGATCAGGATGAGGACGGAGTCAGCACGAAGAAACGTTCCTGCCACAAGGTGTACAGCTCCATCCTGATTTTTTCGCTCAAACCGCCGTCGATCGCGGCCAGTGAACCGAGTGCGCTCACGCCGTCCACCCTTTCCAGAAGAGCGAAGAGCTCCCGGGACACAGCGGCGCACGGGCCCGTAGAATAGTCGAGATAGATTTCATGGGAAATGACGCGCTCTCCGGACGGCGCGACCTTGATTTTCTTGGCCAGCCGAGTCGCCGGCCTGAACTGGAGCACAAAGTCATCAAAACCAAGTGGGCGTCCCGGTCGACGCCGGATCAAGAAATCCTCGACCACTAGGTAGTCAAGGCCGGTCGTCAGAAAACTCGTCAGTGCGTCCTCGACGCTCTGCACGATCGGCTCGGCATTGTTGTTGAACGACGTGTTTAGTAGAACCGGAGTTCCCGTGAGAGCGCCAAAGCGCTCCACAAGGCGATAGAACCGTTCGTTCGACCGTGGGTCAATGATCTGTATCCTGGCGGTCCCATCGACATGGGTTACCGCGCCGAGCTCTTTCCTGCGATCTTGCTGAACCCGCACGACGAACGACATGAAGTCATAATTTGCCGTGGTATCAGGTATTTCGAAATATGTGCGCGAAGCCTCGGGGGTGACCACGGGAGCGAAAGGCCGGAAGCTCTCCCGTTTTTTCACCATGGCATTGATTCTAGTTCGATTTTCCTTTGGTCTCGCGTCGGCGATAATACTGCGGTTCCCGAGCGCCCTTGGGCCAAACTCAGATCTACCCTGAGTCCATCCTAAAACCGCGCCTTCAGCCAGTAGCTTTGCCGTTGTGTCAACGATATCCGCTGGATGCTCAAATTCGATCAGCGAGCTCCAGGACTTCAACTTTTTTTCAACGTCGTGCGCTGTGCCCAATGTGGGACCCACGTTGGCGCTGCGTAGCCGTCCTTGGGGAGGTATGGTGCCAGCGAGCTCGTGTTCCGCTATGAGCGCGGCACCTTCCCCCGCGCCAGAATCGTGAGAAGCCGGATGCACAAAAATCTCCTTGAACAACCCGGAGCGGAGGATAACCCCATTCAGGCTACAGTTGTGCGCGACGCCACCGCAAAAGACCAGATTAGAAAGTTTGGTGAATTTAGCCCAATAATCCAGCACATGAAGGGTGATCTTCTCGACTACTTCCTGCAACCCGGCCGCGAAGTCCTTGTGTCGCTGGGTGAATTTCTCTGTTTTCCGCCTGGGCGGAATGCCATGCGTGAAGAAGGTCGAGTTCAGATTGCCGAAAAGGTTGATTGAAAAATTGCCACTGGCTATTGTGAGATCATAGTCGCCATTCTCGCCCAATGAATGCATTGAATCAAACATTTCGCGATAGACGCTTGGATCTCCATAAGGGGCGAGCCCCATGACCTTGTATTCGTCCCCAAATTTATATCCAAGCTGCAAGGTACCGCCAAGATAAAACAATCCCAGTGATTTCGGTGTTGGATAGGTTGTTAGGCTCTCCAGTTGCCCGCCCGCCGCCCGGAAAACTGTCCCAGAACTTTCTTCCCCCGTGCCGTCCATGGCGACGACCAGCGCCTCCTTCATGCCAGAGCGAACGAAGGCCGACATCGCGTGCGCACGGTGGTGCTGAGCGTAAATCAGCTTGTCGTCGGGGAGTTCCCATCCGAACTCCGCTTGAAGCCTGTCTTTGATGAGCTGGCGAGAGTAATGGGTGGGCACAAGAGGGCTACCCGTGTACAATTGATTGAGTATTGTATCCGCGCAGTCTTCGGGGACGTAATACCCAACAGCATCAATATCAGAGGGCGACACGTTCGCCGTGGCAAGACAGGATCGAATCGCGTTTATTGGAAACTTGGTGGTCTTCTTGATCCGGTTGAGTCGCTCTTCCTCTACCGCCGCGAGCAGGACGCCGTCCTTGACCAAGGCTGCGGAAGCATCATGAAAAATGAGTTCCGACATGCCGGACACCAGATCAGTGTCCTCTGCGGAGAAATTCCCGTTCAAGCCGAGTATCAACATTTTTCACCGAACCAATCAGTAGCGTCATTAAGCGTCGAATTTCTGCGAGTGGACTGAGATGGCGGTGGGCCGGTGAGTGACCCGTCACCAGTCCGGCATCCGCAGTGAGTTCGACATCCACAGTGGCATAAAGTGCCCGCGAACGCCAATAGCCAGTGATTATCGACAGCAGCCGCTCGTGATACTCCGACGCCGACATGGTCCTGCCCTTCCATGGCACGTCCATGGTGGTCATGACCCTGAGCGCCTCCTCCTAATTCCCGATTTCCCAACAATGGTTCGCTTACGTTCAAGAACGGTGTTCGCTAAGGAGGAGTGGCTGTTCACGTGATTCCATATCGTCAAGTCTACTCCCGACGCGAAGGGCTACCGTGGTGGATGAACTGGGGTGATTGGGCGGGGGTTGAGCTGATCAATGTCGATGTTGGTAAACGTCAGCAGCTCATCGCTGGCCGAGTAATATCGACTGGCGGTGTACGGTAAGCTCGTGGCGGCGGTGAACACGCTATGGACTAGTTTCAAGAATCCGGACTCCGCTTAAGTCCTGGCGGCTTAAGTCCTGGCGACGCACCCCCCGAGTAGACAGCACCATAGTCGCAGCTGGCGAAATTGCAGATTTCGCATCACGCCGAGCGTAGCAGCGTGTTCCAAAGGCTGTACAGTCACCCGAAAGTGGACGGTCAAAAATCACGCAATTTCCCAGCTTGCGACGATAGCTGTTGCGGAGGCGCTGTCACGTTGATGGGGCTGGGGTGTCCTGTTGCCTGGTGTGAGTGGGTGGCGGTACCCGCCGGACCCAACCCCCACCCCGAGCCTCCTTGCCTTCAGGTCAGTCGTGGCAACACCGGCATCGGCTCAGAAAGCCTGAAGTTGAGCCAGAATACGCCCATGTCACTTAAACGAGTAAAATATCCTGGTTCAGGGCAGAAAAGACACGCGGTCCTCAATGGAACTCCGGGGTTATTTCTTAGCGGAGTCGGAAGGTTGTGTGAATTCGACTATCCACCCTCAGGTGAGGTTGGTGAAGGCGTGGGCGCCGCGACCGCCGGGGTGCTCAGGTGGCGAAACCCGGTTGCCAGCGCTGGGCGATGTCGCGCAGTGGCACGGTGGCGTCGAGCTGGCAGAGCACGCCGAATGTCCCGGTGCTGACCCGGTGGATCAGCAGGTAGCTAGGCGGCAGGTTCAGTGCTCGCCCGGTCCGGAATCCCGGGCCGGAGAAATCGCCGACCCGCTCGGCCTGCGCTTGCATCCAGGCCCGGGTGAAGTGAAAGGTCTCGGTGCGGAGCGGATCAGCGAACGGGCCGAGGTATGCCAGCACGTCCTCGGCTCGCAGCTGCATGCCCGGCTGGACGAAGCCCTCAGAGCGCAGCAGCTCGAGCAACTCCGCTGAGCGTTCCTCGACAGCCAGCCGGGTCGCTACCCCCAGGGTGCGCGGGGCTCCCCCGGGCAGCTTCGCCGCGGCGCCGAAGTCGAGCACGCCCAGTCGCCCGTCGCTCAGGCGCAAGAAGTTCCCCGGGTGCGGGTCCGCGTGGAGCAGCCCGGTGAGGGCGGGGGAGGAGGAGTGGAACAAGGCCAGCTTGGTACCGATGTCGTCTCGCTCGAGCCGAGAGCCATCACGGATGATCTGTGCCATCGGGGTACCGGTGACCCACTGCGACACCATCACCTTCGGAGCGCTGGCGACGATCGCGGGAACGGCGATCTCGGGGTGGCCACGGAACGCGGTGGCGAACACCCGCTGGTTATCGGCTTCGTCGCGGTAGTCGAGCTCCTCTACCATCCGGTCCCGCAACTCGGTGAGCAGCAGTTTGACCTCCATACCGGGCACGATCACTTGGAACAGCCGGCTGAACCTCCGCAGCTGCCGCAGGTCAGAGCGCAATGCCTCGTCGGCGCCTGGGTACTGCACCTTGACGGCGACCTCACGGCCGTCCTGCCACACCGCTCGGTGCACCTGCCCGATGCTGGCGGCGGCTGCGGGCTCATCGGAGAAGTCGCGGAAGCGGCGACGCCATCCTGAGCCGAGCTGCTCGTCGAGCACCCGCCGCACTGACCGCGGGGACATCGGCGGCGCCGCGGATTGCAGCTTGGTCAGGGCCTCCCGGTACGGCGCGGCCAGTTGGTCGGGAATCGCCGCCTCGAACACGCTCAGCGCTTGGCCGAACTTCATCGCGCCGCCCTTGAGCTCCCAGAGCACCGCGACGAGTTGCTCGGCGGTGCGCGCGCTGAGTTCGGCGTTGACGTCGCGCGCATTGTGCCCGGCCAGCCGCTTACCCCAGCCCGCAGCGACCCGCCCGGCCACCCCGAGCGGGAGGCTCGCGAGCCGAGCAGTTCGCTGCGCCGCGTGGCGCGGGATGTCGGTCACGATATGATTGTCTCTCGATTGCGCCCGGCGCAGTAGTGGGCCTGCGGTATCATCCGGCGCCGCAGCCGCAGCGGGGATGAGCTGGCCGAGGGTGGCGACGCACGGTGCCGCGCACCGGGTCCAGTTCCAGCGTCGCACCCCACGTCGGGGGAACCGGCAAGCCAGCGGTCGGCCCGGCGATCGCGGCGAGCACCTGTTCGGCGATCAGTGCGGCAGCGAGCTGGGTGCAGGCCAACCCGGCGGTCGGGATCTCCCTGACCAGCTGGGCGGCCAGTTTCGGCCACGCCACGTCCACGTCCGCCCGGTGCAGCTGTGCGCAGCGTAGGCAGCTGCCGTGACCCGGCCACACCAGCGGGCCCACCACAGCGGTCCCCTCGTGGGCGTAGCCGATCAGATGCGGAATCCGGGTCCCGAGCAGCTCGGTCACCATCGCCGGCTCCGGAACCACCATGTCGCAGAGCACGATCAGATCTGGTCGGCGGGTAGTGGCGACGATGACCCCCGGAGCGCAGCGGCGCACCGCGTCGGCGGCCGCCTGGGCGCGGGATCTGCCGAGGTCCTCAGGTTGGTAGCCGGTGCCCAGGTCTGCGGCGGTGACCGACCCGCGGGCCTGCACCGCGACGTGACCAACCCCGGCTGCGGCGAGCGCGGTGGCCACCGCCACCGTCACCCGGCCGGATCCTCGCACCCGTACGGCGGCTTCCCGCCGCCGATGCAGCACGTGTCGCGTCGCGTGGGTGGTGTGGACCGACCAGCTGGCCGCCTCGGTGGCCAGCGCGACGCGG
>JBOHFY010000350.1:0-9950 GCA_050699895.1 Pseudonocardiaceae bacterium | reverse complement strand
GCCAGCAAGCGTGCGCGGCCCGGCCCTGGTGCAGCGCGTCCAGGAACGCCGGCCCCCGGGGATATCGCCCCCAACCTCCCGCCTCGGGCCGCGGTGGGCGAGGCTGCGGTGGAGCGGCCGGCTCGGCCTCGGTGCGGGCATGCCGGGGTGGCACCGCCAACCGCAGCACGTCACTCATCGTGCCCGCGCACCGGTCGGCCACCGCCCGGGCCAGCGCGGCGACCTGGGGACTGAGCGCCGGCTCGGCGGAGACCACCCGCTCCAGCCAGGACAGCGGTCCCGGATGCTCGGATCGCTCGGATCGCTCCAGCAGCCAACCATCCATCAGCCGTCCAGCGAAACGCACCCGCACCCGCACGCCCGGCGCCGCCGTCACGTCGAACTCGGTGGGCACCAGGTAGTCGAAGGGCCGGTCGAGGTGAGCCAGCGGAGTGTCCACACACACCCGCGCAACCGGCAGCACGGCAGCCGGGCTGCGCTGCCCACGGCGGGACCGACCGACACTCACCCGGCGGGTCTACCAGACCACCCCGTCAACTTCGCAACGCCCAAGTGCTTCGGTAGCCGATCCTGGCTTCCCGGCCGGACCCTAAGCTGCGCGCGGAGCCACCGAACAGGAGCCACCACCATGACCACCGTCCGATGGTCCGACATCCGCGACAAGCACGTCGAGGCGATCGGTCGCGAGGACGTCGAGCGCGGCACGTCCCGCTCATCTCCCAGGTCCGCGCACACCGGCTCGCCGACATGCGCAAGCGGCGCGGCCTGACCTTGGGCCTCAGGTTCTTCTCTGGCGAACAGGACACCGTCGAACCGACGACCGAACCGTTCCTACACTGCACAAGACAACACTCTCGGAGCCCCATGAATACGATGCCGGCGTCCCGGAATTCGGTGAACCCGCTTGACCATAGCGACCATGCGTCGGGCTCGACCGGGCTCACGCGGCGTACTCTGCTGGGCGCGGCGATGCTGTTGCCGTTGACCGGATGCGCTACAGGCAACCAGCCCCCCATCAGCGCCACATCACCTACGCCCCCGTCGTCACCTACCACCACGATGTCGACGAACGATCATTTCGCTCAGCTCGAACGCAAATACGATGCACGCCTCGGCGTGTACGGCCTTGCCACCGATACCGGTGCCACCATCACCTACTGCGCCGACGAACGCTTTGCGTTCTGTTCGACGTTCAAGACACTCGCCGCCGCGGCGGTCCTGGCCCACAATCCATTGACGTACTTGGATACTGTGATCCACTACACCAGAGGCGATATCCGGTCCATCTCACCGATTACGCCGCACCACGTGGACACCGGGATGGCGATCGGTCAGCTGTGCGATGCAGCCATCCGACACAGCGATGGCACCGCGGGAAACCTCTTGATGAACGCGATCGGTGGTCCGGCCCAACTCACCGCGTATCTCCGCAGTCTCGGCGACACCGTGAGCAGGATGGATCAGTTCGAACCCGAACTCAACCGAGATGCCCCCGGCGACGACCGAGACACCACCACAGCCGCGGCGATCGCGGGGGACTACCGGCGACTCGTTCTGGGCGAGACGCTATCGGCGGACAAACGGGCCGCCCTGACAGATTGGTTGCTGCGCAATACCACTGGTGCAGAACGGATCCGAGCCGGAATCCCCAAGGAATGGAAAGTTGCCGACAAAACCGGGACCGGCGATTACGGAAGGGCCAACGACGTCGCCATCATCTGGCCGCCGGCCTCCGCGCCGCTCGTCGTCGCGATCATGTCCGATCGTACCGGATATGATGCCGAACCACGCAGCACCCTCATCGCTGAGGCAACCACCGCCCTCATTTCCACACTGACCTGATCAGCCAGATCACGAACTACGACTGGGACACTAGCGTCGGGTAATAAATTGCGCTTTAATTCGAATTGTCATTGTTGTCGAGTAGATTTTTGAAGTCCTGGTGAATCAGGTGAACCTTCGTGATGATGTCGTTCGACGTCGCGGCCCAGGTGAATGGCTTTAAGTCGTGATTCCATTGTGTGATGTAGGTGTTGATGAGCTCGCGCACTGACCTGAAGGTTCTCTCCTGATGGCTTGTTTGGCGATGATGCCGAACCAGATCTACTTGGTTGAGCCAGGAGCTGTCGGTCGGCGTAAAATGGAAAGTGACGTTCGAATGTTTGGTGAACCACTTCGCAGAATCTCCTCGACCCACTCCGCCAGGTTCGGCTCGGCCGACAGCGTGCCCGCGCTGGCGAACGCGCGAACCGGTTCCGATGCCAACTGTGCCGAGCCCGAGTGGGCCCGTAACTGCCCGGCAAGCCGGTGCGCCTGCTCGTCGGTCATGCCGGCCTCAATGGCGGCACGCAGCACCTCACCGATCGCCGCGACCCCGTTCCTCAGGCACCACGGTCGACCAGGCGGTGCACTTCGTCCCTGGTAGCCAGGCCGCCAGTGTCCCACGGCCGACAACCGCTCACCCTCACCGGCCACTAGCGCGTCGGCCACAGACCCGCCCAAACGTGGCTCGCCTTCCGGACCGGCACACGGAAACCGGCGACGACAAGACATACGCCAACCCTGTAGATCTTGCCCATGGACTCAGCGCGCTAGAAGCATCGATCATTCAGCGACGCACAACGATGACCCGAAGCGGCCGCAGCCCTGCGGCTTCACGCCGCAGCCGCTGGTCGATCTCCGCTGTCGATCTCCACTACGGTGCGCGCAGCTGGGCTGGTGGAGTGACGAGCTCCTCGGCTACGTTCCGCTTTCACACCAAGCCATAAGCCCCTAAACGCTCGTCGAGGGTGCGGATGGCGGCAGTATGTTGCCAGGGCTGCATACCAGCGCGGACCTGTACCAACCGCCTGGCCAGCCGAACGGAACTGTTGCCTGCCGCGATCTCTCCGGCATCACCGAGCAGGCGCGCCGCTTCATCGATCTCAGTGCACTGCACATACGCCTCACCGAGGTCGACAAGAGTCATAGCCACGTTCCGGGTGGATATCCTCCGGTCCCAGACCTTGAGGGACTGCTGGGCATAGGAAATTGCCTGGTCAGTTTCACGTAGCGTGAGGTGACACCCACTGCGAACCGACATGTATCCCGCTTCGCTATACGGGACATAGCTCGGGGCTTGGTCATCCGCTTTCATCAGTACGGTGTGGGCCGTGTCGAGGGCAGCCAAGCAGGCGTCGTGCTGCCCGTCGGCGGCGCAGGCCCGGGCGGCCACGTCGGAGGTGTAGGCGCGCAACCGCAGGTCACCGGTGCGGCCGGCCCACTGCCCGGCCGCGACGGCGTGGTCGATGCCGATGCGCGGCGTGCCCCGCCAGGTCGCCATGTGGCTCATCTCGCACAGCACGAGCCCACCCTGCCCGGCGTTCTCCGCCTCGTGCGCTAGCGCGCGGGCATCCTCGTAGTAATACCCGGCGTGGTCGAATTGCTCCAGATCGAACGATAACCACCCAGCCAGGCGTGACGCTTCGCTCAGGGCCGAGAGCATCCGAGGCCGCAAGTCGGCTGGACAGTCGGGCAGCAGCGCCCGAGCCAGGTCACGCTGGGCCAGGACGGTGATCAGGACGGCCTGCGGACCCAGGGAGTAATCCTGCTGCTGACAGTGCCACAGCACCGCCTCAATGTGCTCGATGGTGTGCGCATCGACCCGGCTCCACGAGCTGAGCACCGACGCCACCCGCTGGTGCTCGTCACCAGCGGCGCTCGGCAACACCGACGCCACGCTCGCTGCCCAGGCCAGGACACCCAGCACGTCGCGACGGTCCATGGTGTGCGCCCAACTGCGGAGGAACTGGACAAGTTGATGGTACGCCTGGTCGCGGTCACGGGGTGTGGTGCGCACCTCACGCTCACACGACGCCAGTGATCCGAGGTAGTGCATGAGCATTGCGACGAACGTGTCCGGCAGCGCAAGGCCGGTTGCCGTCGCCCACACCGTGAAATCGCTTGGCAAGGCGAGTTCGGTATCAGGTTGAGACATCGCCAGTACTGTTTTCTGCGCGCTGCCCGTCGTATCACGATGCCGGAAATCCGGCAGATCAACGAGCAAGTCACTGACCGCGCACTCGTACAGCTCCGCCAACTTGCCGAGATTGTCGAAATTCGGGGCGTGCCCGGTGCTACCCGGCCACTGCTCCCAGTACGAAAAACTTTTGAATGTCTTCAGCTCATCGGGCCAGCGCTGGTTCCACTCATGGGCGGCCTGGCTCTGGCTCCAGCAATGGGCGTAGCGGAAGGCTATCCGGGCATTGACGCGGTAGCGCCGCCGGAGAGCCTCAGCGACGTCCACCCGCGACTTGCCCTCGGCCCGCAGTGAATGCACCAGCTGCTCACGCCGCTGCTTCTGAGTGCGTAGCTCCCCCATAGCACTTCCTCGACATCGTGGCGCCTCACTCGATAGGCGGCTTCCGGACGTGACAGAAGGACGTTACCGGCTCACGACAATCCGGCCAACCCAGCGCGGAAGTTCCCTACGCCCTTCGGATACCGCTCCCGCAGATCGCAACTGCCCAGGGTAGGTCATCACCGGTGGCACGGGCACGGTTGTGATCAAAACCCCAGGACCGGGCTGACGAGTCAGCGGTACGGAGGAACCAGCCGTGAAAGCTGCGAGACCAGCTGATCATGATCATGGGCGTGGCCGGCGTGGGGGTCTGAATAGTCGAGCCGTGAACGGTGAGGCGAAACCACCACCCCGCCGTCGAGGCGGGGTGGTGCCGACGACAGCGCCGGTCGGGTGGGTGTTCCTTGATCGTCACCGTCAAGACGGACTCACGATCCGATGGCGGCGCGGTGAGGCGGTGGCCTATGTGCTGGACGGCCAGCGGATCGGCGACCACTCCACCGTGGCAGGCGTCCTGAGCACCATCCCCGTGGCGCCGACGGGCTGGACTGATCTCGCTGAAATCCGGCTGCTCGGACAGCGATGGCTGCAGCAGCGGTGAGCAGCGCGGGAGAGCAATGATCCGGGAAGTCTGCCGACCACTTAGGCTGGGCGATGTGGACCTGTGGGCGGCGTACGACGAGATGGGTTCCGACTATGAGCGGCACGCCGCAGACAGCGCCTACAACGCCCACTACGACCGGCCAGCTGTCTTGGCGGCCCTGGGTCCAGTCACCGGTCAGCGCGTGTTGGACGCCGCGTGTGGCCCCGGCCTGTACGCCGAGTCCTTACTGGCCGCTGGTGCCGAGGTCGTGGGCTTCGACGCCAGCCAGGCGATGGTTGACCTGGCGAGGCAGCGGCTCGGGCAGCGGGCACAGATCGACCTGGCCCGGCTCGGCAAGGCGCTGCCCTACCCAGCGGAGGCGTTCGATTCAAGCATCTGCGCACTGGCCATCCACTATGTCGCCGACCGACCGGCGGCCTTCGCGGAGCTCTACCGCGTACTGCGAGCTGGTGGAGCGCTCGTGGTATCGACTCAGCACCCCACCATCGACTGGCTCCGCAAGGGCGGCTCCTACTTCGACACCATGCTCGAGACCGACACGTGGCAGCTCTCGACCGGCGACCAGGAGGTCCGCTTTTGGCGCGAGCCGCTCTCGCGACTCTGCGCGGCGGCGACGAGCGCAGGCTTCGTCATCGACCAACTGATCGAGCCCCGCCCGGCCCAGAGCATGCGCGAACTCTTCCCGAACGACTACGACACTCTCAACCGAGAGCCAGGCTTCCTCATTCTGAGCCTGCGCAAAATGCGGTAGCCGAGCGACCGCTCAAGCACCGGACACGGAATAGGAGACGAGCGCTTCATGAGAGATGACCGGATCGGCGATTTTCTGGATCAGCTGGCCGCGCGGGTGCCGGCTCCGGGCGGCGGGGCGGCGGCGGCGTTGTCCGCCGCGCAGGCGGCGGCGCTGCTGTCGATGGTGGCGCGCTACAGCACCGGGGAGAAATACGCCGAGCACGCCGAGACAGTCCGCGCCGTGCTGGCCGAGTCCGAGGCGGCGCGGGATCGCGCGGTGCGGTTGGCGCGGGACGACGCCGCCGCGTTCGCGGTCGTCTCGGCGGCCTACCAGCTGCCGAAGGCCACCCCGGAGGAGAAGGTAGTACGGACGGCGGCGATCCAGCGGGCGCTGTACGGGGCGGCGCAACCACCGGCGGCGACCATCACAACAGCGGCCCGTCTGGTCGAGCTCGCCGAGACCTTGGTGCCGGTCGGGAACAGGAACGTCATCACCGATGTCGCGGTGGCCGCCGAGCTGGCCCGCGCGGCGGCGTCCTGCGCCCGGCTGAACGTGGAGATCAACCTGGCCGGGCTGACGGAGGAGGATGCCCGGGTGGAGTTCCTCGATGTGCTGGCCGGGGTGGACGAGCTGGTGACGCGAGCGGAGAAAGTCACCGCAGCCGTGCGGGAGGCGATCAGCCGATGAGCGCCCGGGTGCTGTCCGGCAAGGAACTCAGCGCCACGATCCGCGGCCAGGTGACTGAGCGGGCCGCGGCGCTGAGGGCTGCGGGTACCACGCCCCGGTTGGCGGTCGTGACCGCGACTGACGACGCCTCCAGCGCCTGGTACGTCAGCTCCCTGTCCCGGGCGGCCGGCAAGGTTGGCGTCACCTGCGAGGTGATCGACCTCGGCGCCGGTGCCGACGCCGACACCATCCGAACGGCACTGAGCAAACTCAGCGACCAAGAGACGGTGCACGGCATCATCCTGCAGACCCCACTCCCCCCAGGTACCGCACTTGACGACCTCGCGACCGAGATCGACCCCGCCAAGGACGTCGACGGCGCCAACCCCCTGAGCCTCGGGCGCCTGGCCCGCGGGCTGCCGGCGTACGCTCCCGCCACCGCTGAGGCCGTGGTGGCCATCCTGGATCACCACGGCATCGACCTGGAAGGCCGGCATGTCGCCGTGGTGGGCCGGTCGAACGTGGTCGGCAAGCCAACCGCGCACCTGCTGCTGGGCCGCAACGCCACGGTGACGATCTGCCACTCCCGCACCCGCCACCTCGCGGCGGTCACCAGCCAGGCCGAGGTCCTGGTCGTCGCCATCGGCAAGCCAAAGATGATCACGAGCGAGTACCTGCTGCCCGGCGCGATCGCGATCGACGTCGGCACCAACCCCACCGAGGACGGTGGTCTGGTCGGCGACATCGACGCCGGAGCGGTTGCCGCCCGTGCTGGGGCTCTGACGCCAGTGCCCGGCGGGGTCGGCCCGGTGACCACCGCGCTGCTGCTGGCGCACACTGTGCAAGCCGCCGCCCACCTCACCGGGTCAGCCGGGCGGTGACGGCGTCCCAGACGTAGGAGGCGAGCAGGCTCTTGGGGCCCTCGGGCAGTGCGGTCTCCACGCCGTCGTCGCCGAGCAGCCAGCCGGTGTTGTGCTCGGTCTCGAACGCGCCGCCCTCCCCCACGGCGTTGACCACCAGCAGGTCACAGCCCTTGCGGGCGAGTTTGGCCCGGCCGTGGGTGAGCACGTCGCCGGTCTCGGCCGCGAAGCCGACCACCACCTGCCCCTGTGGGCGGCGCCGGACCAGCTCAGCCAAGATATCCGGGGTGATGACCAGCGACACCGGATCCGGGTCCCACCCGACTTTCTTGATTTTGTTGGGATGCGGGTTGGCCGGCCGGAAGTCGGCCACTGCGGCGGCCATCACCACCGCGTCGGCCCTCGGCGTCGCCGCGAGCACCGCCTCCCGCAGCTGACCCGCGGTGCCCACTCGCACTACCTCGGTTCCGGTCGGATCGGCCAGGTCAGAGGTGTGCGCCGCCACCAGTGTCACCCGGGCACCGCGCTGTGCGGCCACCCGGGCCAGCGCGTAGCCCTGCCGGCCGGAGGACCGGTTGCCCAGATAGCGCACCGGGTCCAGCGGCTCGCGAGTGCCACCCGCGGAGATCACCACGTGCCGGTCGGTGAGGTCGGGCGGCAGGGCATCCGCGCGGCGCAGCAGCAGAATGGCCAAGTCGACGATCTCGGCGGGATCCGGCAGTCGGCCGGTACCAGAGTCGGCACCGGTGAGCCGCCCGGACGCGGGTCGCGCCACGAGGGTTCCTCGGCCGCGCAGCACGGCGACGTTGTGCACCGTGGCGGGGTGTTCCCACATCTCGGTGTGCATCGCGGGGACCAGCAGAACCGGGCAACGGGCGGTGAGCAGCGTGGCGCAGAGCAGATCGTCAGCCCGGCCGTGGGCGGCGCGAGCCAGCAGGTCCGCAGTGGCTGGGACGACCAGGACCAGGTCAGCGGTCTGCCCCAGCCGCACGTGCGGCACCTCAGGGACGTCGACGAACACCTCGTGGTGCACGGGCAACCCAGACAGCGCCTCCCACGTCGGGGAGCCGACGAACCGCAGGGCGGCCTCGGTGGGAACGACTCGGACCTGATGGCCCGCCTCGACGAGGCGGCGGAGCACCTCGCAGGCCTTGTAGGCGGCGATGCCGCCCCCGATGCCGAGCACAATCCGCCGGGGTGGGTCCGGCCGGACGGGCCCAGCTCGGGTCACTGGCCCTCGGTGTGCTCAAGTAGCCCAGCGTGGATCTCACGCAACGCGATCGACAGCGGCTTCTCCTTCGCCCCTGGCTCGACCAGCGGCCCGACGTACTCCAGCAGGCCCTCCCCGAGCTGCGCGTAGTAGTCGTTGATCTGGCGAGCCCGCTTGGCCCCGAAGATGACCAGGGCGTACTTCGAGCTGACCCGGCTCAGCAGGTCGTCGATCGGAGGGTTGGTGATGCCCTCGGGGGCAGCGGCAACCGAGGATACGCCCAGGGTGCTCAGTTCGGTGGGGATGCTCACTCACTGTCTCCAGATGCTTCATCGATCGTGGAAGTCGGGGCGGCGGTGTCCGCCGACCCCTGCCGACCTATGCCGGCCATCAAGGATATCAACTCCCGCGCGGCCCGCTGCACGTCGTCGTTGACCACTACGGCGTCGAATTCCCCGACGGCATCCAGCTCGTCTTTCGCCACCCGCAACCGGCGGTCCCGCGCCGCGGGATCCTCCGTGCCGCGGTGGGACAGCCGCCTGCGCAGCACCTCCCAGGACGGCGGCACCAGCATCACCAGCAGGGCGTCAGGCATCGCGGCCCGGACCTGCCGGGCGCCGTGTACCTCGATCTCCAGCAACGTGGGCCGGCCAGTGGCCAGCGCCTGGCGTACCGGCGCGGCGGGAGTGCCGTAGAAATTACCGGCGTACTCGGCGTACTCGAGAAACTCGCCGCGCTCGATCATCCGCGCGAAGGTGGCGTGATCCACGTGGTGGTAATGCTCGCCGGGCCGTTCCCCGTCACGAGGCAGTCGCGTGGTCACCGAGACACTGAGAAACCACCGTGAACATCGTCGCAACACCTCAGCCACCACGCTGGACTTACCTACCCCGGAAGGCCCTGAGACGACGGTGAGCCGGGGCCCAACAGACCCGCTCGACCCCGGTTCACACACCGTCACTCTGAGCTGATCCCCCTCCGAAAATGATTACTTTGGGATGATCACTGCGCAATAGTCACTCTGGGGCACACTAGTCACTCTGGTCCGAACTCGCTGAGCAACGCCTTGCGCTGGCGCTCGCCAAGCCCGCGCAAGCGCCGGCTCGTGGCGATCTCCAGCCGCTCCATGATCTGCTGGGCGCGAACCTTGCCCACACCGGGCAAAGCCTCGAGCAAAGCCGAGACCTTCATCTTGCCCAGGATGTCGTCGCTGTCGGACTTGGCCAGGACTTCTTGAAGGTTGGTCCCACCGCGCTTGAGGCGCTCCTTGAGCTCGGCCCTGGCACGTCGGGCTGCAGCCGCCTTCTCCAATGCAGCGGCCCGCTGCTCCTCGGTCAGCTGGGGAAGGGCCACGGTCTCCTCCGTCGATTACTAGTGCTGAGAGATGATGCTGGTTAGTGCGGCGACCGTATCCCCCACCCGACCCGCCGCTCAACCCGGGGGTGCACCCGCCGACCTGCCACGACGAGGTCGGAGCACCGCGGCGGCCTCGTCGGCGATTCGCCGGGCGGCGTGTCGCAGCGACGCCGGTTGCGGCC